>JBAUJD010000993.1:0-7065 GCA_049683515.1 Thermosynechococcaceae cyanobacterium
GAGGAAAGCTTTTCTAATGATTTTGAACCTTGTTGTCTGAGGAGCCTAACCGTCTGATCAGAGATCGTCGGAAGTATAGCTGTAGACATAAGATGTTCGCGACTTTATTTCTATTCTTGCACGTTCCACAAAAATTGAGGAGGTAGGGAAGGTGCTTCAATGTTTCTCTGGGAAATACTATATGAAGACAAGTATGGTTGAAAACACATGCATTGCTCTCAGCTATGAGCGTAGCGCTCAAAGAGAAACTCAAGGGCATGGTTCCGCAGAGCGTAGTATTCGGGATTCTCGACGATTTGGGTGCGATCGCGCGGCCTCGAAAACGGCACCGTCATAATTTCACCAATCTGAGCGCCCGGTCCATTGGTCATCATAACGATGCGATCGGCGAGGAACAGGGCTTCATCAATGTCGTGGGTCACCATCAGCACCGTCACCTGATGATCCTGCCAGATTTTGAGGAGTTCCTCCTGCATTTCTTCGCGGGTAATCGCATCTAAAGCGCCAAAGGGTTCATCCAAAATTAAGAGCTTAGGGCGAATGGCGAGGGCGCGGGCAATACAGACCCGCTGCTTCATTCCCCCAGATAGCTCACTGGGGCGCTTGTCGGCGGCTTCCGTTAAGCCCACCATCTCTAGATGCTCACGGACGATTTCAACTTTTTCGGCCTTGGTTTTATGAGGGTAAACGGTCTTGACCGCCAAATAAATATTATCGAAAGCGCTCTTCCAGGGCAACAAAGAATAGTTCTGGAACACCACCATCCGATCCGGCCCTGGTTCTTGAATGCGCTGATTTTGCAACCGCACTTCCCCGAAGGTGGGCAGCCGGAACCCTGAGACCATATCTAAGAGCGTTGACTTGCCACAGCCAGAGTGACCAATCAAACAGACAAATTCTCCCTCAGATATCGTCAGGTTGATGCCGCTGAGAACGGTATACGGACCCTGGGGGGTTTCATAGACCTTGGAGGCATCCTCAATGACGAGGTAAGGCTCTTGGGTAATGGGGGAAGCGGGACTGCTGGAGCGGTTGAGGGCTTGCGTCATGTTGTCAGCTACATCGAGGATAGGGCGTCAGGCATTGGGGCCGGGATAGGGAATGGGGAGGAGGGGTTAGGCTGCGATCGCAACCCCTGCCAAGGGCACATCTTGAATTTGAAACTCTCGTTTAATAGCGAGACGGTGCAGATAATCGATGGGGTCATCGGGATCGAACACCGTGCCATCAAAAAGCTGAATAGAGTGGCGATTGGGGCCAATACTGGGCAGACCCAGCTCCTGAGCCGCTTGGGTATAAATTTCAGGTCGCCGCACATGATCGAGTACCTCAATCCAGTTGCGCGGAAACGGAATCAGACCCCAGCGGGCAAGCTGCGTCAAAATCCATAGCCCCTCCACGCGATCCGGGAAGTTGGCTTGGCTGGCAAAGAACTGGTTGTACTTGGGCAATAGTTCGGGTTTGGCCGTTGTGCCCCGATCATAGGCCGTCAAAAAGCCCGGTGCGATCACCTCCGCCGCTGCCCCCACATACTGAGGCAAACAGAGCCAATCGGCAATTTGCTGCCGGTTACGCGGATCATCACAAAATTGACAGGCTTCTAAAAGCGCCTTCACCAAAGCGATCTGGGTTTGCGGATGCTGGTCTGCCCAGTCTTCGCGCACCCCCAGCACCTTCTCAGGATGCCCCGGCCACAGCTCTAGATCATGGGCAATCACAAACCCTAGCCCATCTTGGACCGCATGGGAGTTCCAGGGTTCACCGACGCAATACCCATCGATATTACCTGCGCCCAGATTCGCCACCATTTGAGGGGGCGGGATTACCGTCAGATCCAGGTCTAGATCGGGGTCAATGCCCCCGGAAGCAAGCCAATAGCGCAGCATCAGATTGTGCATCGAGGCCGGATGCACCATGCCCAAGGTGTGACGTTTCGTACTCGATTGAGCCAGGTATTGCTTAAAGTCAGCGAGGGTCTGAACCCCCTGTTTGTATAGATCTTGGCTGAAGGTAATCGCATTACCGTTGCGGCTCAGGATCATGCTGATCACCATCGGCACGGGTGTCTTCTTCCCCGGCCCCACAGTCATCGCCAAGGGCATTCCCGCCACCATTTGGGCGGCATCAAGACGGCCTGTGGTGACACCCTCTAGAATGGCTTTCCAGCTTGGTTCTCGGCTTAGGGTGACTTCTTCTAAGCCATGCTTGGCAAAAAAGCCCTGCTCTTTCGCCACCACTAAAGGGGCGCAGTCCGTCAACGGCACAAAACCAAGATTGAGGTTGATTTTCTCTAACCCGTGGCGAGAGACCACCAAGGGCTGCTGACGCTTCCGTTTTTTGTCGAGTTTTTGTTGATTAAGAAAGTAAAGAATCTCACTGCGGAGGCTGTAGTAACTGGGGTGATTCACCACCTCCATCCGCTGTCGAGGCCGAGGGATCGGCACCTCTAAAATCTGCCCCACGTAGGATTCCGGGCCATTGGTGAGCATCACAATCCGATCGGAGAGCAGCAGGGCTTCATCGACATCGTGGGTGACCATGATGCAGGTGGACTGACTCTCGGCCAAAATCTTCATGAGCTGGTCCTGCAGCCCCCCACGGGTGAGGGCATCAAGCGCCCCAAAGGGTTCATCAAGCAGCAACAACTTCGGGCGGATGGCTAGGGCACGGGCAATAGCAGCCCGTTGCTTCATCCCCCCCGACAGTTCGTGGGGGAACTTATGGCTTGCCTGACGCAAGCCCACTAGATCTAAATGATGGTCAACAATGTCGCGCCGTTCGGCCTTAGACAGATCCTTGAGAGCCGTATTCACGCTCAGGGCAATGTTTTGCTCCACTGTCTTCCAGGGCAGCAGCGAGTAGTTTTGAAAGACGACCATGCGATCGGGTCCGGCCCCCGTCACCTGCTTGCCTTCGAGAATAATGCCGCCCACGGTCGGGGACTCTAACCCCGCCACAATATTAAGCAGCGTTGACTTGCCGCAGCCAGAGTGACCCACTAGAGAGACGAACTCGCCCTTTTTAAGGCTGAGAGCAATATTGCCCAAGGCTTTATACGATTTGCCATTGGGCAACGGGAAAGCCTTCTCGACGTGGTCAACTTCTAAAAACGTAGCCATTAAGGCTGTCCTCCCGGCGTCAAACGTTTACCGATGGTATCTACTAGCTTGTCGAGCAGCAGGCCGACGATGCCGACATAGAGCAGCGCCAGAATAATCTCGCTAATTAACGAACTGTTCCAGGCATCCCAGATAAAAAAGCCAATCCCAACACCACCAATGAGCATTTCTGCCGCCACAATAGCTAACCACGAAAGGCCAATCCCGATCCGTAGTCCAGTGAACACATAGGGCACCGTAGCAGGCAACAAAATGTGGGTGACATAATCTCGCTTCGAGAGCTTCAGCACCCGCGCCACGTTCTTATAATCTTGCGGAAGCTGCTGCACACCCACGGCGGTATTAATCAAAATAGGCCAGATGGCGGTCATGAAAATTACGAAAATAGCCGAGGGTTCATTGTCCTTGAGCGCAGCCAAAGAGATGGGTAGCCAAGCCAGCGGCGGCACCGTCCGTAGTATCTGGAACATAGGATCAAGGGCTTCGTAAATGAGGCGGTTAGCCCCGATTAAAATCCCGACTGCAATACCGACAATGGCAGCTAGCGAAAAGCCAACGGCCACCCGCTTCAAACTGGCTAAAATCTGCCAGAACAGCCCGACATCGGTGCCTCCATTATTGAAAAATGGATCGATGATCAGCTCCCAAGTATCGGAAATCACCGTTGTAGGAGCAGGCAGGGCCGGACTTGGACCCATACACAGCAGTTGCCAAATCCCCAACACCACCAGGGTTGCGATGGTGGAGGTGATGACTTTGCGCGATCGCTCCACCCCGAACCATTGGACGAGAAAGAAGGAAGACGATGCAGGAGAACGGGGGGAGCTAACGGCCATCAGTATTTACCAATTTAGTAACAGCACAAGAGGAAAAGGAGCAGTAGGCAACAAGTCGGGCTAGGAGACGAATCCATGCTCACTGTGCTGCCCAATCATCTGCTCCCTAAACTTTTTTGATTTTGAGCGCCTTCAGATAGTCATCCGGCTTCTCAGGATCAAACTTGACGCCATCGAAAAAGGTTTCCACCCCGCGCGAGGTGCTCGTTGGAATCTGCTCTGCAGGAATGCTCAAGGCTTGGGCCGCTTCCTTCCACAGATCTTCTCGGTTGACCTTATCAATGAGAGCCTTCGTATCTAGATCCGGCTCAAAATAGCCCCAGCGAATGTCTTCGGTCAAAAACCATAGGTCGTGACTCTTGTAAGGGTAAGAGGCATTGTCACTCCAGTATTTCTGGACTAAATCTGGCTTGGTCTGTGCCTTACCGTCGCCGTAATCATAGATACCCTTAGAGCGATCAAGAATGTCCTCTAACGGCACCTTAAACCACTCCCGCTTGGCGAGAATTTTGCACATTTCATCTTTATTTTCAGCCTGGTCACACCACTGCTGAGCCTCCAGCACCGACATTAACAATGCCTTAGCGGCCTTCGGATTTTTATCCACCCAATCGGCCCGCATCGCAAAGGATTTCTCTGGGTGATCTTTCCAAATTTCGCCCGTGGTTAGCGCCTGATAACCCACCTTTTGATTCACCGTTTGCAGCGGCCAGGGTTCTCCCACGCAAAAGGCTTCCATGGTGCCCGTTTTCATATTGGCGACCATCTGCGGGGGTGGCACCACAATCGTCGCCACATCGGTGTCGGGATTAATTCCGCTGGCGGCCAACCAGTATCGCATCCACAGATCGTGGGTACCGCCAGGGAAGGTCACGGCAACCTTGACGTCTTTGCCGCTCGCCTTGGCTTTGGCAAATGCATCCTTGAGCGGGGCACTATCGACACCCACCTTTAGATCTTTATAGGTATTGGCGACTTGAATCCCCTGACCATTGACGTTCAGGCGGGCCAGGATATACATGGGGATAGGCTTGCCGTTGGTGACCTTGCCGGTCGAAATCAAGTAGGGCATCGGGGTCAAAATGTGAGCGCCATCAATCCCATTTCCTGCTGAGCCTAGCACCAAGTTATCTCGGGTCGCTCCCCATGACGCCTGTTTCGCGACCTCGACATCGGGCATTCCATACTTGGCAAAAATGCCTTTTTCTTTCGCGATAATCAAGGGTGCTGAGTCGGTGAGGGCAATAAAGCCGAGTTTGGCCGTGGTCACTTCTGGCTTTTCAATGTTAGCAGCGGGGCTGCCCGAAGTGGATGGAGAAGCTTCTGGCCCAGACCCTTGCGAGTTACAGGCGTTGAGGAGCAAGGTGGCAGCGGTGGCGGACCCAGCAGTGACTATGAATTGACGTCTAGAAAGCTTGGACATAATGGGCGATGAAACTCCTCACAATGATGGGCGTCGAACGGAACAAGTTAGAGTAGGAAAGAGTACTTTACACCACGTTTTTTGAAAACGTAATGCATCAGAAAACACCACTCTTCAATCAAAGCAATAGCTCAAAACAGAAACAGATGAGTTGATTAATTTACCAACTTATTCCAAGGGGAATTGGGTATGCTTAACACTCCTAACCTAGAAAGAGTGAAGGACAAACTCAGAAGAAAACAGACTTCTTGAGTACCTTTTTGACATACCTTTAGCGGCTGTTTTTGATTTTCAGATGCTTTGTGGAATCCAGGCAGAAAAGATGACTGGGAAAGGATAAAGCTATCGTGGAGAGTGCAGCATTCTAACAGACTATATAAAAAACCCTAGGAAACGAGAGGGCGATAATGAAAACTCGAAGCGAGAAAGAGCTACTGCAGATTCATAGGTAATATCTAAATCTTGAAAGGACAAAAGCGAGAGATATGGGAACGCAATAAAAAAGAACTGTTGCAGCGATTAAAGTGAACAAGTAGAACACTTCATACTTAGTGAACGCGGAATTTAAACAGACTTTTTAATTGCCATGATGAAGAATTCTAAAGGTGGTGTTGGTAGTATTTTGTATCGCAAACTACCGTCATGATATTTTTGTGGTTTTTATGCATATCTTTATGCAGCTTTTGCATCTCATAGGACTGAGATTAGGTCTATGTTCGTGTCTGTACTTGCGAGAAGTAGTTTTTGATCTGATGAGATAGAGATGCGCTAAAGTTCTAGCTCTCTACGGTGTTTTGGGGCGATCGCGTCAACCACCAGGCCCAGGCAATCAGCACCGCCTGAAAGGGTAGGCGCACCCAGTAGGCCACCAAATTGTGCGGCATTCCATCGATCACTAGATCATTGACTGCCATATTCACGTTGGCCGGGAAGACTGCAATAAACAGCAAGATCAAACCCCAGGCCGCATATCGACTCACAAACGGAATCAGTAAGCCAACACCGCCCAAGATTTCAAACACGCCGCTGATTTGAACCAGCTCTAAAGGGTAGGGTAGATAGTTGGGCATCATCTGAACAAAGGGGGTGGGCGTTACCCAGTGAGCTACACCAGCCGCAGTCACGAAAGCAGCCAGTAGGACTCGTGCAATCGTTTTGAGAATCTTTAAATTCATGGATTCCTGCTAAAGTCTTCAACTCATTGTCTGACATCTTCTGTGTTGATTACGAATGATGCCTGTAGCGAGGCTAGGATTTTTTCTGCTGAGCAGTTTGCAACTGCTGCATCAGCCAATTAGCTGCCGCTGTATTGGTATCAGCAGAGAGCCGCTCCAGCGTTTGCTCCACCAGTGAAATGGGCAGGTCCGGTAATACCTGTGAATGCTCAATCGGCTCGTAGTTGCCTAACTCAGTGAGGCCAAAGGCAAATAGCCGCATCCCCTTGACGTCAATTACCCAATATTCAGGGATACCCAAGCTGGCGTATAGCTGCTTTTGCTCATCAAGATCTAGGCTCAGTGTGGTATCGCCAATTTCACCCACTAAATCTGGCAAGCGATGGCGCGTGGTGCTGATCCGTCGGGGTTCTCCCAGTTTCCATTTAGGGATATTTTTACCTTTATACAGCACAAGATCAGGTGCACAGGCTTGGGTGTCGGGCTTCTCAATCAAGGAGCGTCCACAGGAC
>JBAUJD010000994.1:0-3847 GCA_049683515.1 Thermosynechococcaceae cyanobacterium
CACCACGACGGTTGCGGTGTTAGCCACCGATATTCTGATTGGCGTCGCGATCGCGGTAGGGTTATCGGTGATTGATTTGTTTGCGCGGGTGGCCCGTCCCCATGATGCAGTGCAGGGAAAGGTGCCGGGGTTGGCCGGTCTGCACGATATTGACGATTGGGATGGGGCGACGACCATTCCGGGACTGGTGATTTATCGCTATGATGCGCCACTGTGCTTTGCCAATGCTGAGAACTTTAAGCAGCGGGCCTTAGCCGCGATTGAGGCCGAACGGGTTGCCGTGGAATGGTTTGTGCTCAACACGGAGGCGATTATCGAGGTGGATATTACGGCGGTGGATATGCTAGAAGAGCTGCGCCAAGAGCTGGCAGATCGGGGGATTACCTTTGGGCTGGTGCGAATGAAGCAGGATTTGTCTCTGCAACTGATGCGATCGCAATTCTTCAACCACATTGATCCAGCTCATATTTTTGCGACCTTACCGATGGCGATCGCAGGTTTTGAAGATCGGTGAGTCCCGATGCATCTTACAAACCATCATCATGTCAAAGGGAAACTATCCAAAGACTCCCGCAACTCTTAATAGAGCCTTCTGCGTCACTGCCGCATGGGTGTCGCGCTGTCCTCCATTGCTGGAGCTGGGCAATATTCTCATAAAGGTCTGCCACAGAGCAGCTTAAACCGATGCTAGCGAATTCAAGCATATCGCCATCGCGATAAACATCGGGCACCCATAGAGTATTGAACTGACGCCGAAACTGCTCCACTAACCTTTGCCGTTGATGGACGAGTACATACTCCTCTAGCTCTGCAATGGCCTTATAGTCTGTAAATTTATCTCCTCGATCAAAGGCTTCTGTGGTATCAGATAGCACCTCAATGATCAATTTTGGATGCAGGACAAAATCCGAAAAAGAGCTAGGCCCAGTTTTCTACCGTCAAAGCCCAGCGCTCATGATCGCGCCACTTACCATTGACCTTTAGATACCGTTCAGAAAAGCCCTCTTTCGTAAACTTCAGACGCTTGACCAAGTTGATTGAAGCCGTATTCCCGGTCTGGATATTTGCCTCAACCCGGTGCAGTCTTAGCCTCTTGAATGCATGATCGATGACGAGCCGCATCCCTTCTGTCATCAGCCCTTTGCCTGCAAAATCAACGTCAGCATAGTAGCCAAGATAGGCATTCTGAAAGGGACCGTAGAAAATTTGGCTCAGATTGGCAACACCAACGATTTTTTGAGTCGTCATACAACAAATCAGTGAACCCTCAACATCTTCACGCTGACAGCGGTTGATGTAGGCCATACAGTCTGCCTCAATCAACAGTGGTGTAATCCACGGTGTATAACATTCCTGACTTCTGCGGTGTAGAGACAGCAAGGCTGGGCAGTCTTCTACCTGTGGCCGTCGAATATAAACGCGAAGTGACACAGCCTGATCCTCGCTTGCTTAAACCTTCGCTTTGATAGCAGTACCCGGCTGAATTCGGATAGCCCTTCTATGAAAAAGTATGTTCAGTAAAAATACGGACGAAGGTGAGTAAAACGGATAAACTATAGCCGGGGGTTAATGGAGAGCTGAGACCCTATACTAATTTAGCTCATTTCAGAGAAAGCCTAGTTCGGAAGCCTTGTCACTTAAAGGATTGAGTAAAGGCAATGTCCAAGATTAGGCCAGATTGGTATGTGGATTGTTGATTGGCTCTTTAACCAAAATCAAGAGGTGAGATTATGAAAAATCCGAAAATGTTAAAAACAGCTTTGTGCGGCATAATGACATTGAGTTGTCTTGCAGTGATTGTGCCCAATTCTCTGGCCGACACCTGTGTAAAACCCCAGGGTTCTAAGCAGTTTGGGAATATTTCTGAAGATTGCAAGCCTAAAGTGCTTCCTGAGCAAGATGGTAATGCGACAGAGATTACACCTCAAGACTCCGTACAAACTGGATCGACTGGCTCTGAGACTACGACAGAACCCGTTGGAGGAGCGCAATTAGAGGAGCCTGAACCTAGTGCCAAGCAACCTAGTGCCAAGCAAACGTTTCCCACGCTAGAGCGTCGTGGCCCCCGAAACTCATTCCATATTGTTAATTAAAACAAACTGATGAGGGTGGCCCGCAGTTAAATCGTGGGCCACCCTTTATCATCTCAGTTGCCTGAGGCTTAGACTTTATGCAATCTCATTAGAATGTGAATGTTGCTCTCATGCCCCCTTGAATGAGTAGGGGTTGACCCGAAATGTTGCCCGCATTATCGATGAACGTGATGCTGGGAGTTACTGAGATATTGTCGCCAACTGGGAGCCGAAAAAAGGCTTCAATGTTCGTTTGTGTGCCGCTATTCGCACCAAAAGAGTTGGTTGCAGGCAGATTTGTAATCAACGGCTGACCCACAGCAGCTCCCAACATTGACCCTTCCACTAGGAGGTCTTTCACGCCAGCACCTGCCATCCAAGTCTGGGCGTTGAAGTTAGCATTGTCGCCTGTCGTACCGTAGAGGGAGGCAAAGGAATAACCATAGCGACCAAAGACACCAAACTGACCAAAGGTTGCTTCTGCATTAACGCCGATGGCATCTTGAGCAAAATCAAACGTGGCTGAGTTCGTGTACTGAAGCCGAACGGCAACGTTATTTTGGTCATTGCTACCAAAGCTCTTCGAATATTCCAGTTCAGCGGTGGCTTGATAGGGATCACCAAAAAGACCACCATTGTTTGGCGTTGCTGTGGCTTGGTTGCCACTACCCGCAATATAGGCCGCACGAGCCGTGAAAGGACCGCCACTGGGATTCCAGCTCATGCCGCCACCAGCCCCCCCGTTCAGGTTAAGTGGAAAAGTAATGATCAGAGGATTATTGGTGAAGAAGAAAGACTGGAAATCACCAAAGGGATTATTAGCATAGGTATTAAAGTCTAGGAAGTCATTGGGATATAGCTTTGGCCCAACGGTAAGGGATACATCTTTAAGCGGCGAAAATGTATAAGCAAGGCGAAACAAACCCACGTTGCTTGGATAGAACGTTAAAGCATTAGACCCTTGGGTGACAAAATTAGGTCCTGAATCTAGCCCCAACCCCACTGCGGCATCGGCACCATTATTGCCAGTAAATAAAGAGGTCTGCAGCAAGTCCGACCCCGTAAAGCTAGTGTTGAAGTCAAGAATGACAGCCGAGATAGCTGAAGCTCTTGTTGTTCCCGTATTGGTTGGAAGACCAGTGGCCGGGTTAATAAAGCCATCTCCAGTGGTGTCGCCGTACTGGGCCACGAAAGAGGCAATCCCCGAAAGTTTTGTGGTGGTTGAGAACTGCTGGGCTTCAACTGTGGCAACCCGAGATTCTAGACCGTCAACACGGCCTCGGAGTGTGGCTAGTTCAGCTGCGAATTCATCTTGTAGAGCCTTAACCGCATCAAGGTCAGCTTTAGACGCAAAGCGATCGCTAATTTGGTCTAGGCAAGCATTAAGAGCTGCAGCCATTTCGTAACGAGTGGCAGAGCGGTTACCACGGAATGTGCCATTGGGGTAACCTGCAATACAGCCGTAGCGCTCAACGAGAGACTGCAGCGCCTGAAAGGCCCAGTCTGTTGGACGGACATCAGACAACTGAGAGACAGATGTGACCTGACCGAGATCATCTCCTTTCGATAATTGCGCGAGTTCTAAGGCAGGCAATGTCGCTTCCGATGGCTCCATTTGTGCCTCACTCTTAGGCTGAGCATCTAGCTGATTGGTTTCTAACGTCTCAACCAAGTCAGCTTCCGTCTCCACTACAGTCGGGGGAGTCGCTGCATCAGATGACCTGACAAATGCAGAGGTACTTAGTAGCAACATGGTACTCGCCATTAAGCAAGCT
>JBAUJD010000995.1:0-6267 GCA_049683515.1 Thermosynechococcaceae cyanobacterium
TATTTCTTGGGCACAGGTCTTGAGAAAGGCTGCCAATCTAGGCGCTGTACACCCTAGAAACAGTGTTGAAAATTCCTCATGATTTGGCGAAGGTATTGTAAACAGGACGGCTTTTAGAAAAGGAGTCAAGCGATTCAGAACGCGAAGGGGGGACCTGGACTGCCCACAACAGGGCTATACCCTGGTCGAAGTTTTGGTGAGCATGATGCTGACTACCATTTATTTGAGCATCACCATGAATATTATGCTGACAGCGGCTTTTTTGCGGGCCAAGGCTGTGGAATATAACGAAGTGTACAACTGGATTCAAGAAGATTTTGAGCAGGTCTTAACGAAGGCAAAAGTCTATGAGATGGAAGCCCAGCCCTACTCAACGCTCTGCGCAGCGACTAACCCAGCCAATGGCCTTGCAGCAAGCTTTATTACGAGCACAGTTGGCGGGCTGGGCGGTTCATCCACAAGTTTGGGACAACGCAGTTTCGGAGAAAAAACCTTGTCGTTAACTCGCACCGCTTCCTACGCAGAGTCTCGTGCCCCCAAAAAACTGTTAACGGTGAATTATGCGGTGCTCCCAATCGGAAGCAACCAAACCGTTTTTGAAATTGAGACAAAGGTTGTTATGTATGCAGCCTTTAACTGTCCCTCTCTTGAGTAAGGAAGTACGAACTTGAAGAATATAAATCCGTACACCGTTAAATATATTTTCTCTCGTGAAACAAAAATCTTAAATATGGGCATCCTATTTACATATACTTACCAAGAGTACAGTGTTTAGAAAACGGATAAAACACTATTCTCGTCATCGACAAAACTTAGGTTTCACGATGATTGAGACAATAATTGTCATTGCTATGATTGGTATTTTGACCGCGATCGCAGCGCCAAATTTTTCGGCCCTGTTCGATTCTATCAAGCTTGATCAAACCGTGACAGAGCTTAGAAGCGCTCTGTCCGAAGCTCAGCGGCAGGCCATTCGGGATGGACAGGCTTGTATCACCAGTGTGATGGTGCAAAATATTGCTGATTCTGGTAAGGTGCTTAACTTTCAATCCGTGCTTCACAGCCAATGTGCCGATAAAGCTAATGATATTAACTTGCCCGAAGGGATCAGTGTTGTCAGCAATATAGAATTCAGTGCAGCCACCACCCTGGGGCCGGGTGGTACAACGCCTACAGCGGAAGATAAGAAGAATTCCTTTTTGGAATGGTTAGCGCAAAAGGCCTGCAAGTTTGGTAATCCACCCTGGTGCTCTAATAATTTGGGCAATGAGACACAGGTCGCAGTTGTAGATATTGGTTTTGGCAAGTTGGGCAACGCTAATTACAATGTCCAAACAACACAGAGTATTGTCCCGGACCCCACAGGCAAGTTTGTTGTGTTTGTCTCAAAGCGTGCTGGGGGGAAACAAAAATGTATCGCGATATCGCCGAGACTGGGCCTCACCCGCCTCGGCTTCTATAACGGCGGACTTGCACCCACCGAGATCACAGATGAGGGGACTTGTACCCCAGTAGCCTGGGACGAATCATGAGCAGAAAAAGATATCTGAGAAATCTTGGCCGACCTCGCCACGGACAGAAAAACAGGTTTCCGTTGCCTCTTTCTCGTGGGTGGCTTAGGCAGGCTCGAAAAGGCTTTACGCTGGTAGAAGTGATGGTTTCTACCCTGTTGATCGGCATGGTGATTATCCTGGCCTGGACAGGACTGATATCGGTTCTAGGGGTCAGCAATATGGCTCAAGCTAAAACCGCTCGAAAAGCGGAGTTAATGAGAGCCCAAGACATCATTATCAATGAAATTAGAGAGGCCCAGTCCATTAACCAATCTGGCTCTTTGGTGGTAGACGGTAATTCTGTTTCGATGACCAATGTGGTTACAAACGCTGGTATTGCTCTCAATGATTTGGGTAACTACGGTAATATTGCCCTCTATTTAGAAATCCCCACAAACCCTGCAATCACGTCCTGTTCTACTGAAACTGGGACTGTACCTGCAGACTCGGTTGAGCGAATTGTGTATGATATTCGCTCTAGCCCATCAGAATGGCTCAAGCCTAAAGCCATTGGTCGCTATGGCCGCATTCCTGAGTTAGATGGCTCCATTAATCCCTGCTCAACCCCGATTGCTAACGATATTATTGCTGATGCAATAGCTGACACCTCAAGTCCCTCATCTTGTAAGGGCGTGTTAAGCGGTGGTGACGGGTTTACCACTTGCACAGAGGGTAGCGCCGTCGAACTTTTTTTCAAGAGTCAGATTCGCGATGTGGAGGTTGCACCAATGATCAGTACGGTTACCCCTCGAACCGTTGATTTTCAGCCCCCTAGGACTTGTGAGTCGCTTGATGATGCAACTTTAAAATCACTTGTGGACGAAAATCCAACGATTGAACCCAAAACATTTGGGACACTCACCTGTGAACAAGTAAAGCAATATGGGACGCCAGATGGAAACAACGACAATTGGGATTGGGGCAACAACCACGACTAGCAATAGCTCAATAAGCGCTGGTCAGTAATGTAACGGGAGTTATCAAAACAGTGAGAATCTGGTCTAACAGAAAGGATAGACATTACAGACCATTGCCCATCAAAATAAACGGTGCCCAATAATATGGATGCGCCAAGCTAGAAAAATCCTGTGTATTAGGGCGTGAGGGATGCCGCGCTTATACTAATAATAGCTTTTAATCTATGTATTAAATAGAAAAGATTGTATTGACTCTATAAATGAGTGCATCTATGATTTGAGGTAAGAGAGCAATAACCACAGCAAGCGTTTCAAGAAAACCTCTTGTGACACGTCTCTACTAAAAAGTTCTCTGCAACGGCTTAACACCAACTCCTACAAGCATTCTGGATTCTTCCACCCAGAATGCTTTTTTGTGGCTAAACCGAGATGAATGACCTGACTAGGCCTGCGGACCTGAAAAGACCTTACAGGGTAAATGATCTCTATTAATGTCAATCACTAAATCAACAGCCTGTCGTTGCTTAATCAGAGCGGGGATAAATAGCGCCGGATGAAGCGCCTTCCAAAAATAATTAACAAACTGTTCTATCTCTTCGTCGCGCATGCCAGCTTTACCTGTTGAGATCGCATCTCTTTCAGCCTCTCGCCGCCAGCGCTGACTGAGCTGATGATCGGTGAGCTGCAGCACCATTAATGAATCCAGACGATCCCACAGCGGCAAATACGCCCCTAGTGCTTGGTTCATCTCTTGGGCAAAGGCTCGATCTGCAAGGGTATCAATGGGCGAGGGTGCTGCATCAAAGGCGCTTACTGGCAAAGGGAAAAGCCCTGTAAACCAGCCTTCAAACAAGACGATATTGACAGGGGCTACGGTTTCAAAGCCGATGCGATCGCCCTGTCCCCCATAGGCCGACTTATCGAAGCGAGGGATATTGGCTGTAGCGCCTGATCGAAGCAGATCTAATATCTCAATGCCCAGTTCGACCTCATGGGTGCCCGGTGGCCCCCGCCAGATGAGACGCGGATCTTGCTGCACCAGTTTCTGACGCTCGGCGTAGGTCTTGTATAGATCATCAATGGAAATAGTGATGCTGGTATAGCCTAAGTGCTCTAAAATCAGGCACAGCATCGCGGTCAAAGTTGACTTGCCTGCGCCCTGCATTCCTACAATGCCTTGAATAAGCGGACGGTTGAGGCGCTGATGTTTTTGAATGAGCTGCTGCGCCAGAGGAAGCCAAAGCTGCCACAGCAGGTCTAGGCAGGGTGTGGAGATCTGACACTGGTGCCAATAGGCTTGGACCTTGGGATAAAGCTGTGGAAGAAGATGCGATCGCACTTCAATAATCTCATCCACCGTCTCAGAGCTGACCCCGAACGCAGCAGCCCAGTCTTGGTCGGCCAGCATTTGGGTTGCAAGTTGCGATTTCTGAGTAGAACTGAGTGAACGACCTAAAAGCAACGGAAGCAAAAGCTCAGTGATTGATGTAGACATATCAAAGCTTTGGGCAACGGCACTCCGCCATAGTAGATCACTCTATTTTAAGAATCGTCACTCACTCCAAAATGAGAATGAATGCTGCCTAGCCCCCTCTTGGGGTTTAGGGTACATCGAATGCAATCGGCTCGGTATCGCCGCAACTCATTCGGTCTCTGGAATGGAACTTGATAGACTTGCATCTAATTTCAGCAGTGTTTGTAATAGTGTATCCACGCCTTGAGCACATTGTTCTGGAGACGTATATTCGTCTTCAGAGTGACTGATTCCGGCTTGGCTGGGTACAAAAATCATGCCCATATTGGTGAAGCGACCCATTTCTTGGGCATCATGACCAGCGCGACTGGGAAGATAGGTATAGGAGTATCCTAAGTGATCACAAACTTGGTGAATAGTGTCCATAATTATGGGGGCTGAAAGCGTGGGCAGCACATGGAGCATTTCGATCATTTCGATTTGGGTATCGGTTGCGATCGCAATCTCAGCAAACGCCCCCTGCATCTGCTCCATCAACCAATCAAGATGAGCCTGAGATAAATCACGCAGATCAATCTTGAGTTCGACCTTAGCGGGCACTGTATTTACAGCATTAGGAGAAACATCCAGATACCCCACGGTAGCGACCTGCTCTCCGGGGGTGTTCACCGCCAACTGGTTCACGGCTAAAACAACTTGAGCTGCGGCAACCAACGCATCTTGGCGCATATCCATTGGCGTGGTCCCCGCGTGATTGGGGCGACCCAGAATGGTGACTTTGAGACGATGTTGTCCGACAACGCCCTTGACGATGCCGATTTCGGTGCCAGCATGTTCTAATAGGCCACCCTGTTCAACGTGTAGCTCGACGAAGGCCGCGATGTCCGCGAGGGTGCGTTTGGCAGTTGCGATCGCATCCCAATTCCCGCCGATCTGCTCTAGACAAGCCTGAATTGAAGTGCCATCATTGCGACGGTAATATTCGGGGTCAGGCACTGTATTACCTGCCATCGCTTTGCAGCCCAGCACGGTACACTCTTCATCGGTGAACACAATCACCTCAACAGGATGCATAAGCTGTAAATCATTCTCTTTGAGCGTTTGAACCACCTCAATTCCGGCCAGAACTCCCAAGCAGCCGTCGTAGCGTCCGGCAATCGGAACCGTATCAATGTGGGAGCCAGTGGCGAAGGCCGGAGCCTGTGAATTTTGTCCTGGATAGCGACCAATGATGTTGCCTGCAGCATCATTGCGAACGGTCATACCCGCTTCAATCATCCAGGACTTAACCTGCTCTCGCGCCCTTAAGTCTTCGTCGGTGAAGGCCAGCCGACTGACGCCGCCATTGGCAAGCTGACCAATCTGGGCTAGCTCAGCCAGTTTGAGATTGAGTCGTTCGCCATTTGCTTGAGGGATGGTCAAGACTGACATAAACGCTCCTTACTTATTATTAATCGCAGCTTTAGAGAACCAACACTCACTGGGTCCCACCCATGCAGCGGCACTCTCCATAGCCTTTTTAGGATTTTGGCCTATGATCGTCACGTATACAGTATACGAAACTTCCTTTTGATGACTTGAAACCGAGAAAACATGGGCGATATTAGAAATGCCAGACCCTTATCAAATTAAGCTATCTCAGCTCAGAATTCTGATTGCTGTGGCCCATCACGGCAATTTTAGTGAGGCCGCTCTGAGTTTGGAGATGTCGCAGTCGGCGGTGAGTCATGCGATCGCAACCCTTGAAGACCACCTAGGCGTCACCTTATTCAATCGCGGTCGCCACGGAGCCTCGCTTGCCGCTGTCGGAGAGAAAATTCTCAATCACGCCCAAGAGATTTCGCATTCCCTGGACCTAATCACTCATGAAGCAATGGAAATCAGGGGCTTAGAAGGCGGTCAAATCCGAATTGCTACCTTTCGCAGTATAGCGACCCGTATTTTGCCATCCATTATGGCTGCGTTTCACCAGAGACATCCTCAAATCAAAGTCAGCATGACGGAATATGATGATTATCGCAAAGTTGAGCAGGCTCTTCGCGATAGTCAAACGGATGTAGGGTTTACGATGCTGCCCTCTAGTGCTGACATGAGCACTCAAGACTTTTTGCAAGATGAATTTGTGGTCATAAATCGGGCTATCCATTGGCATGAGTCACAGGGGTATGGTGTTGATGCCAATGGTGGGCAATCTCAATTCGACGGCAGAGCCAAACGCGATCGCACTTCTGCACATAGTCCAAAAATCGAGCCAAAGCCGCAGCCCGTCCCGGTCGTCCCGCTAAGCGACAGTGTAAACCCACGCTCATCATCTTAGGAGCCG
>JBAUJD010000996.1:0-10955 GCA_049683515.1 Thermosynechococcaceae cyanobacterium
GTCTGCTCAAACTGCAAGTGCTGATTCTTGAAAGTCAAACTGTGTATAGCTTCTAGAATCATCTTGCGCCTTTTTACACGTATCTCGGCATGACCTCCAATAGGCTCGTCCTCCAGCATCAAACTCAATAAACTCTCGAATCTCAAACATGAGTCCATCCATAAACAATTACTTCCACCTGCTTTGCTGCAGTGCAGACAACCGATGGAGAGCCAAAAGCTTTCAAATAGTATATATGTATTATTAAAGTTGTGTGCGGAATTCGGCAATCATCATATAATTTTTGAGACTAATCACTTAATTAATGGCCCATGAGTAAACTTAGTGACAACGATCAGTTCTCTGAAAGAATGAAGGTATTGGTTGATGACCACAAGAACCCAGGTCATCTGGCTAAGCTTCTGGATGTGAGCGATCGCACGATCCGCAAGTGGATGTCGGGGACCGAACCTGCTCGAAACTATCTCGAACGTCTGTCGGAACGACTGAATGTGAATGCGGAATGGCTAGTTACAGGACAGGGACCGATGTACCGAGACGACACCCTAGATAGTGCTGAAGCCTATACTCGGATTCCCCTCTACGATGTCCAAGCGAGAGCGGGTGACGGCGGGATGGTCGATAGCGAAGAAGTTGAGGAGCTGGTTATCTTCAGTCGGGAGTGGATTCGGACGGAGCTAAGGGCAAATCCTTCTAGCCTCAGCCTGATTCATGTGGGTGGTGATTCGATGGAGCCGACCTTTAGGCCGGGGGATGTGGTTTTAGTTGATCACAGTCAGGCTGAATCTGGAACAGACGGGATCTATGTATTGCGTCGGGATGGTCATCTGCAACTCAAGCGAATCCAGTGGCTTTCCGTAACCAATCTGAAGCTGATTAGTGATAACGCGATCTACGAGCCAATTCTGGTTGATCTGGCTAGCCTTCCAGAAGAGTTCCAGATTGTCGGTCGTGTGGTCTGGGGCGGAAAGCAGTATTGAAGAGTATTTGTATTACGGTCGGGGAAAGTGCTTTGCTTCGCAGATAGTACAAATAAACTATAATTAATTTTGGTTTGTCTCAAAATGCGGCCAGCCTTTCTGTTGATTCATTCATCGAATAACCGATGAACCATTCATCCGTGTTGTACTCCCGTAGAGATGCTGTGACGCTTTTGTCTGAGGAAAGAGGGCGATCGCTCTTGCATCCTCTCGATCCCAGCTTAATTAGCAAATGGTGCGCTGACCTTGGCTTTGAACTAGGACTACAGGAATTTGATGAAGAGCAAATGGCTCAGCTCAGGGCCATGAACCAGCATTACGCCAGGGGCGGCAATCGCAAAAAGTTACTTAAAAAGATGAGGAACCCCAAATGGTACCAATCACAGAGCTAATGCAATACGGGAGCCGTCGCAAGATAGATGCGATCGCTCATGAACTCGGCTACCCCAAGGCTGACGAATATCCCGAGTCTGTTCTAGAGGAAGTCCAGCGTCGAGCGGGTTCGCAAAAGCAGTCTGTCAGCGAGAAAGCCCACACTGCAGCCGATTCAGAGACCGCAGCAGGTGCAGAAGAGGATTTACGCTATGTCCAGCAGGCGGCAGAGAATAGAGCGGCAGGGCTATTACTCTCCCTAGTACTGAGATCTGAAGAGAGTCCATCAGTATTATGACTCTGCTTGTGGTAGTTTCAGAACTTCAGATCTCGCGCATAGCTGATGGTTTATTTGCAGATCTCAGTACTAGATGCTCTAACCATGATGCATTGTGCTTCTCGCCAGTTCTCTGACATCAAGCTACAACAAGCCGTCAATGAGTCTCAGGGTCGCCTCAAGCAGATGATGGCGGGGATTGCCACCTACTATGACCCTGACCATTTTTTATCCCCAACCCCGCTAGCTCAGATCACGGCTGGGGGGAATGGTTTGACAGCATCTCAGAGATCTCTCAATGGCAGGCCAAGCGAATCCGAGCCGAACGCCGTCGAAGTCGTCTCGTGACGGTTTTGATAGGTGCGATCGCACTTGCTCTAGCCGTATTCATCCTCAAACCCAGTGTGCAAAGGAATCCTGTAGAAACGGAACCCCAAACCGGAACTGAACTCAATGCCGATCAAGCGCCACAAACGCCAACTCGCTAATGGAGAAGAGCGGGTGTATCTCTATGCCGTCTCAAAAGACGGTACACAGCGGCGTTCGCTCTCAAGTAGTCCTGCCAGTTCCGTTTCACCTCCGCTCTATAGAAGCACAGAAAAAAATCGTATCGTTGCAGCCCTGCAAGCCAACTCCGGCCTTTTGGTTGTAGGTGAAGCGGGTATCGGTAAAAGCGTTTTGGGGGAAGCTGTTGCTGAAGAGCTGCAGGAGCTGGGTTTTACGGTTGCGATCGCACATCCCCTCACCGTCAAACAGGCTTTATCAGATATCGCCCATCAGCTCGGTGTAGATACCGAAACTCTAGAGGGCAAGTCTTTGACCTCAGCTCAGTTGTCGGTTGCGATCGCAGAATGGCTCAAAGACAACACCGCCTTTTTGATCTGTGATGATGCCCATCGCTATGCGATCCAGTTCCGCACTTGGCTAGCCCAGCTCCATGAGCAGAGACAGCCTCTGCTATTGCTGGCTACCTTTCCACCCGCACGAGATATTTTTCTGCGGTTGCCCAGGATTGAACTGAAGCAATTAGCAGATCGCCCCATCCGCAGCATCATGCGAACTGCGGCCCAAAGTCTGGGAGTGGAAATGATGCCCTCGCAACTGGCAAAGCTGCAGCAGCGCTGTGGTGGGAATCCCATGCTGGCTCAGCGTGTGGTCATGGAAGAATATCTAGGTTTGGACGCCACCAACCCAGATCACACCCAATGGATTGATGGGACTCCATTCTTAATCGCGGCCCTGATGATTTTGGTAATTATCAGGTTTATTGGTCTCGGCTTGAACAGCACCAGCCTTTATCTAATTGGCGGTATTCTCACCATCGCTGTGGGTGTGATTCGCTTGCTCGTTTATTCCCTGCCGCGCAAGTCTGGGAAGTTAGGCCAATGATGATTGTGACTCACACTGCGTTCAGCGTGGTCGGAACTGCCTTAAGTATGGGAACTGCTGATCCAATCATTTTGGGAGTGGCTGCTCTAGCAGCTCAACTCCCCGACATCGACACCAGCAAATCTTTACCGGGTCGGGTTCTATTTCCGATCAGTCGTCTGCTGGAGCGTCGCTTTCCCCATCGGTCGCTCACCCATAGTTTCATTGCTACCGGGCTGATTGCTCTAGTCGGATTACCCCTAATGTTTTGGAGACAGACGCTTTGGCAAGCTCTGATTCTGGGGTACTTCTTTGGTTGGTTTGGAGATGTGTTCACCAAGTCCGGGGTTTGTGCTTTCTATCCCAGTCCAGCTCGATTAGTGATTCCAGGCAATCCAAGGATGAGGCTTTCGACTGGAAGTGGTGCTGAGGTGTTTATTTTTATTGCACTGCTGGTAGTTGCGATCGCAACCATCAATATCAACAGCAACGGTGGCGTTCTCACTGCATTCAATAAAGTTCTGGGGGTACCCAGTGGCGCGGTGGAAATTGTTGGCGAAGAGGGCAGCAAGTATCTAATGATTGCCCACATTCGCGGACGGAACGCCGTCACCCAGCAGCGTATTGATGCAAGATTCGAGGTGATCAAACCGTTGACTCAGAATGACTTGCTCGTCAGAGACAAGAAAGGTCAAGTCTTCAGAGCGGGGGTTAGCCAACAATCTCAAATCCTTGCCAATCAAATTCAGGTGGAACGTAGCTTTCCTATTACCGTGCAGCTTCAACAACTGAATTTCGACAGCGATGATGTTTACGCTCTTATTTCGAGTTTACCCCCAGAACGGACCTACATCACTGGGACGTTGACGGTGGAAGACTCTGAGGATTTACAGATTCCAAGTCATCCGCAGCAGTTCAATACGATTACGCTGCAGCCGGCTCAGGGTTTTGCGATCGCACATCTAGAATCTGCTAGCCCTCAAGCAGTAGCCCAGCAGCTTGGCTCATACTTTGCCACCGGATCGTTAATTGTGAGGACCATCAATGTTCGCCCGTGAGAAACCACTCCCTCAACCAGTACTTAGTCCCGATGCCCCTCAGAACACTTTTGCTGAGGACATTGGTGGAATTCTGTTGGGCAGCACCTACTGGAATCCTGAAATTCTTCCCAACGGTCACATCGTCGCTATTGGTGCCAGCGGTAGCGGAAAGACACAGACTTTGAAAGCGATCGCCTACGAGCTACGCCACACCTATCGTCAGATTCAGGTCATCTTGATCGATTTCCACGGCGACCAGGACATCGAGGGCGAAACTTGCTTTCACCTGCACATGAATAGTCAATGGGGTATCAACCTACTGGTTCTGAATCTAGATCCTGAAGGCGGTGGCCCTAACCTGCAGGCGATTCAAGTGGCCGCGCTCTTGAAAAAAACGCTGCAGCTTGGGCCAAATCAGGAAGGTTTGGCGCTTGATGTTCTGGGGGAGTGTTATCACCGTCGCGGGATTCTCCAGTCTGATGTCTCGACCTGGACGCGAGAGCCGCCTAACTTTGCTGATGTTCAAGAAGTCATTGCGGATCGGATTGAGAATGGCTGTAAGGATAGCCAGAAGCTACAGCTCAAATTAGTGGCGACGTTTACCTATGGGATTTTTAATCGTGCCCAACCGGACCTTGGTGAAAAGCTGATTCGGGTTGACCTGTCTAAATTACCTCCAGAACTGGCAGCTATCGCAGCCGAATCTCTAGCCCGACAGCTCATGAATAACCAGCGGCTACAGGGTGAGATAGAGGGTAAGTTGCCTCGCACCTATCTATTCATTGATGAGGCCAAGGAGATGCCAAAGGTGTCGGGGTCAAGTTGCGATCGCATCATCGCCGATGGTCGAAAATACGGTTTAGCTCTGGTTCTTGCCTCTCAATCTGAAAGACATCTCAGCCTAGATGTGATCGGCAACTCAGCCACCAAGATTGTCCTACCAGTGGATCAAACCGAGGTCAAAAAGGTGGCTCGAAAATTTCGGTTTGCGGAACAGAAGGTAGCCCAGTTGAAGCCGCTCACGGCCCTCTGTCGATTGGGCACTCAAGCGACCTTTGCTGAGATTCTGCCCTATTACCAGAGGATAGGCGATGGGACTTGAGATTTGGGCTGAGTATGCTCAGATGTTGAATCCAGAACAGTGGGTGCAGGTGCGACTGATTAACCATTGGTCAGCGTCTGAGGATTTTGGCTGCTGTCAGGTGAAGGATCTGGCGGTAGTGATTGGAGATGAGGCTCCCTTAGAAGATTTCATCTTGAAATTGTGCGAGGGCTGTGATGTTGCAGCGGACTAGAGCTGCGCTCAGAAACCATGTTCCAGCTTGGCTGAATGTGGAGGTGGACCGCCATTTCTTTCAAAATTTGCGGGAGGCATTTGCAATACCTTCCTCCGTTGTCTCTTCTCACGGTCCACACTGGCGACGTATTGCTCAGGTCTACGCTGCGCTGGATCAGGCAGATGAAGAGGCCACTTATTCAATTTTGATTCAATACGTTCAGGACGTGACAGGTACAGGATGTTCAAGGAAGCTGATTGCAAAATGGAAGCGAGAACGGGGATTGCGTTAGCGTTGCTGCTGGTGGGTTGTACTCAGCCCCAAGTTTTGGATGAAAGTCCCGAGCCTATTATTGCTGTCTCACCGACGATTGCACCTCAGCCAGCACGTCAGCAGCGGGATGCTCCCCGGCGATTGAAGTTGCGGCTGACGTTGGATCGACCGGAAGATCTGAAGGTGAAGGTTCAAGATTCGGTGGTGAGGGGACAAGTGATTAGCGATCGCACTTCCACCCGAACCAATCTCACTAGAGAACGAGAGACTTTGCGGCAGCAGCTCAAACAACTTCAGGTTCAGGTCACAACCCCCAGCTTTGCGGTTGAGCAAGCGGAGGTAGAGCAGGCTCGACTGAAAGTGGAACAGGCTAAGGTTGCGATCGCAAATTTCCGCACCAATTCTCCCTGGACCGATTATGCCCGCTCTGTTCTGCCCATCTCTGAAGGAACACAATTAAGGCAATTGCGGGACCAGCATCTTGACGCTAAGGGAGAGCTAATGATCGCTGTTGCCAAACTGCAGGAGGTACGACGGCAGAAAATCATGCACACAGATGGGCTACAGCGGCAGGTAGAGCTTCTGGGCAAGGTTCAAGAGATTGAGAGACAGTTAGAGTCCCGTGAGGTAGTGCGCTCTCCCTATGATGGAATCATTAAATCAATTAAGTGGGTAGGTCAGACGGGGCAGGAGTTGCAGGTAGAATTAACGCTGGCTATTGATGCTACCGCAGCTTTACTTTAATCCAGTAAATCTATCTGACAGCAAAAGATGAGTCTTTTTCAATCAGGCAAGTCAGTTTTTAATGCACTAACAGCTTTACTGCCAGGTGCTTACAGCGGTTTTCATCTAGATGGGGGACAGCCATGACCGCTGAAAGACTTGCCCTACAGAAGTTCTAGAATTGAATATATCCCCTACCAAGCTGCGATCTGCTGTAGATATTTAAAGAACTAATGCGAGAAGAAAAATATACCCAGACAGGGTATAGAAATCCTGAATCAATCGAAGCCATCATAAGAAATGTTTAAAAATCAATCACTTTCAGAACCATAAAGAGAAGGAATATTTTATGACAGGGGACAAACGTAGGTGGCAACTTTTTCTTAACGAGCTAGCATTTCAGGTCGATCTAACTAGAAGGGAGACAGAAGTCTTCATATACTATTTCGAGCTTGAGCGGGAACATTTGTCGAATCCAGAAATAAGAGAATCTTTTGTTGACGAAAATAATATCGGCTTAGATTATTATAACAATTTGATTAATGGTATATGCGACAAGATGTCAGAGCTGGGAATAAACTACGAAGAGAATAGGGGGACAAGGCTAGAATTAATATGGCGATTTTTGAGACAGAGGTACCCAAAGTGGGAGAAAAAACTTTTCGCCAATGAAGAAGTCAGTACTAGATCTTTATGGATGCAGCTTAAAGAGCTAGGGAGATATGCACCAGAAAAAATGGGGATATATATTTCCGAAAATCATGTTCAGAGAGCCAATGCTTTGCCGATAGGTTATCAGAACGAACCATTTTTGAGAAATATTTCAAAAGGCACAGATGGCTTAAGATTTAAGATTAAATATGAAGGAATGGGACAGGTTCTATTGCTAAACTGCGATCAGGAAGATGAAGTATTTTGCCTCTGTCCATCAAGGTTTGCCCCTGAAATCAACTTGAGAAATCGAGAAATGGAGATACCTCAGCCTGAGTCTCAATATGCTTGTTTAGGGGCAGCGGTTCCAGGGAAAGAGGAGTGGTTAGCTTGGATTGTCAATGACTTGCCACCGTTGACTTGGTTAGGAGCTGCACGAAACACTGCACTACAGTTAAGTATTGAGAACTTAGAAGAACTAGTAACTCAGGTTGAATTGATGAAAGGCAAAGTTTTGTACTCTTATTACAGGGTAGTTTAAGCGTATTTCTAAAGGTGCCTCGGAATTTTGACTGAGGAATTCCTGCAAAAACAGCATATTACTGGTAGGTCTTATATCTTCTGATACCTGTCTCAGTTTTTCAAGTATCCTCTAGAACATTCATAAATATCAATCAAATAAAGTCTATGCTTGATGCAAGATATGATATAGAGTCCCTTGAGAAAATGCGTCAGTTATATGGCGATAAGCCAAGCGAAGAACTTGCTATCTGTCTCAATAATTTGGCGCTAGCTTATAGATATCAAGAAAATTGGAATAAGGCTGAAGCTACATATATAGAAGCCCTAAACACCTATCGACGACTATTTGGCAGTAAACCAGATAGTGAATCTTCAAATATCTTAAATAACTTGGCAAGTCTATATTTATCTCAAGGTCGATGGTCTGAAGCTGAACCTCTCTTTCAAGAAGCTCTCTGTATCCGTCGACAATTGTTTAGCCAGACAGTAAATAGTGATCTTGCTATAAGCCTCAATAATTTGGCTCAGCTATACTCAGATCAGGGTCGATGGTCTGAAGCTGAACCCCTTTTTCTAGAAGCTCTTGGTATCTTTCGTCAGCTTTTCCACGCGACACAAGATAAGGGGTTTATAACTATTCTGAGTAACTTAGCAGGCTCCTATTTATCTCAAGGAAGATGGTCTAAGGCTGAGTCCCTGTTATCAGAGGCCCTGCTTGTCAGTCGTCAACTGTTTGGCAAAACGCCAAATATAGAGCTTGCTATTAGTCTAAATAATCTGGCTGGTTTGTATTTGTCTCAGGGTCGATGGCCTGAAGCTGAACCCCTATTTCTAGAAGCTCTTAATATTTATCGGCAGTTACCTAGTAAAAACGACCTGGCTACTTGTCTTGGCAATGTAGCGGCTTTGTACTGTGAGCAAGGCTGGTGGCCTAAAGCTGAACCCCTATTTCTAGAAGCTCTCAGTATTCATCGGCAATTGTTTGGTCAGACAGCAAATAATAATCTTGCTAATACTCTTAATCATTTGGCACTACTTTATACACGTCAAGGAAAATGGACTGACGCTAAACCTCTCTATTTAGAGGCTCTTGATATTCGTCGGCGGTTATTTGACAAGACAGCAAATAACGATCTAGCGAACAGTCTCAATAGTTTGGCGCAGTTGTATTCAGATGAAGAAAGATGGTCTGAAGCTGAACCCCTATTCCTAGAGGCTCTTGATATTCGTCGGCAGTTATTTGAAAAGACAGCAAATAGTGATCTTGCTATAAGTCTCAATAATTTGGCTCAGCTATACTCAAGCCAAGGACGATTGGCTGAAGCCGAGCCTCTATTTCTAGAAACTCTCAGTATTTATCGTCAGTTGTTTGGTCAGAGGCCGAATAACTATCTCGCACACATTCTCAATAACTTGGGACTCTTGTATATAGATCAGGGGCGATTGGTTGAAGCTGAACCTCTATTCATCGAGGCCCTAAGTATTCGTCGACAGTTGTTTGGCAAGACAGCAAACAATGATTTAGCCAACAGTCTCAATAGTTTGGCATTGCTTTACTCTCGTCAAGAAAACTGGATTGAAGCCGAATCGCTTTACCTAGAAGCTCTAAGTATCTATCACGAGCTATTTGAAGGCATAGGACACCCAAGTTTAGTTGCTGTCCACCAAGACTATGCTTATTTACAGTTTAAGCAAGGACAGTTTGCAAAGGCGATTGCACACTTCGCTGCCGCAGCTAGAGTAGATCTTAGAGTCTTAGCTGTCCGCTTCCAGGGACAGACCGAGGCCGAACGGCTAGCCTATCGGAATCACCGACAATTCACTGTTGACAGTTTACTCTCCTGTCTCTGGCAGCATCTAGCTGAAGACACAGGGGCGATTACTCAGGCTTTTGAAGTAATCTATCTGTGGAAATCGGTTGCTACTTCTGTCGAGATAGCTCTTAACTCAGCAATCTCTAGGGGTGAGGATCGGCAACTTCAACAAATAGCTACTGAACGGCAAAAACTGGGTCGAAGTCTTATTCAATTACTCAGAATTCCTCCAACTGAGAATATCGAATCCTACAAGCAAGAAATCAGTCTAATTCAGAATAAAATCAGTACTTTAAATAAAGAGATCGCAGCTAAAGTTCCGCGCTCGGAATTAATGGAAACTACCATTGACCGCCAGACAATCAATCTACTCATTCCTTCTGGTGCTATCCTTGTAGACTTCGTTCGCTTTGATCTATACGATTTAAGTAGCTCACAGAAGAAGGAAGGAATTCCACACTATCTCGCTTTCGTTCTGACCGATGTGGGATTAGATGGAATCCAATTAGTCAAACTCGGTGCTGCAAGAGAGATTGAAGAACTCATTACAAAGTTCCGGCAAGCTGCGAGTGATTTACCTGGCTTTGATCGCATGAGTAAGTTTGAGGATGCTCCACTGAAGAATCCTACTGGACTGCTTGTGCCTCATCAAACTGAAGCGAACAATCTGCGCCAAGCTATCTTCGATCCCCTAGAAATCTCCAGTATTCATCAGCACATCATTTTTGCGCCAGATGGGGCTTTGAATCTTGTACCTCTCGGAATTTTGCCCCTCGATAGCGAAACCATCGGAGATCGCTGGGCAATTCGATATATATCCGCTAGTCGTGATCTCCGCCCTCGCACACAGCCCCCTGAGCCTGCTACCTTGGGAGCTATTGTAGCCAATCCGAATTACGACTTTCCAACTGATGCCATAGCACCCACGCCTACGGCTGAGATTCAAAAATCTGGTACGGTTTCTACGCTTGGTAACAAACTAAGTCCATTACCTGATACTGAACCTTTCGCCGTAAATATCGCCCGCTCTCTAGGCACTAAAGCCTTCGTGAATGATGAGGCTCAGGTAGTCAAGCTTCGTCAAGTCCGCTCACCTAAGTATCTGGTAATAGCAACCCACGGTTTACATGGCTTAGAGCCAGAAGAGGGTAATCCCGATCCGATGCGAGATGCAGGTTTAGCCTTCGCTGGTTTCAACACCTATCATACTGGCGATGAACTTCCTCCAGAGTTCGAGAAGGGGCTAATGACGGCCCGTGACTTGTTGGAGTTAGATTTGTGGGGAACTCAGCTTGCCATTCTCTTAGCCTGCAGTAGCGGCACAGGCTCTATTCGCCAGGGTGAGGGTATTTTCGGCCTCAAACGGGCGTTGGCGATCGCAGGGGTGCCCACTCTCATCGTCAGCTTGTGGGATGTTCCTGTACAGGCTTCTATTCTCCTGATGGATAAATTCTTTGAGTATTATCGAGAGGATGAAAATCAACCTGCCTCAGTTATCCTACAGAAAGCACAATCCTACATCCGCAATATTTCCCGGCAAGAATTACTTGTAATCGAGCAAGGTCAAGTCATATTACACGACTTGGAAGGTTAGCCCGAATATTATAATGGGAACAGCAAAAGCCGTTTATATCCGTGCTTCTCCATGCTGCCATTAG
>JBAUJD010000997.1:0-3334 GCA_049683515.1 Thermosynechococcaceae cyanobacterium
TCGAGTCGTTCAAAAAACTGATGCTCTTTCAAAATCTCGTCAAACTGAGCACGGGCTAAGGTCAATTCATAGCTATCAAAGGTTTCTTCATTGAAGTACACCTCCGTTGCCTTGGGCTGCAGCGAAAGCTGAATTTTGAGACGTTCCGCAAGCCGCTGAGTTAGAGGCGTGACGGGTAAGTTTTGGACCTTGGCAAAGTGATCCATCAGCCAGTTGTCGAGATCGGTGCCGCCTAGGTTTTGACCTGCTTTCGCTAGAACCCGTGCCGTTGTCGGACGCTGATTGGAGGTTTCAGCTAAGTTTTTCTCGCCCCATTTGAGAATAAACCCCAACGGCTTCGTTTTTGACTGGCTTTCAGCGCCAAGCTGCACCAAAGATAAATCTAAGGTTCCACCGCCGAAATCTATCACCAGCAACGTTTCCTGATCGGCTTTGCCGTAGCCCAATGCCGCCGCTGTGGGTTCATCGAGCATTCGCACCTGCTCGACCCCTAAATCTTGACAGACGCTGCCGAGCCAATGGCGGTAGGTTTCAAAGCTATCCACCGGGACCGTCAGCACTAGGGATTCGCTCACGTCAGGGTTGGTAGACTGGAGCTGCTGCATGAGATTGACTAAAAACCAGCGGCCCACCTGTTCAAAGCTGACGGTTTGGCCGTCTAGTTCTGGCAAGAACCCTTGAATGTCGGAGCCAATCCCCCGCTTGAAGGTGCGAAAGAATCGCGGGTCGGTTTGGAGATTGAGACCGCGATCGCAAACCTGTTGCCCAATCAGAACCTGCCCCTGTGCTGCTTGTTCGACATAGACCAAACTGGGAATGAGATCAGGATTCTGAGCAATTCGATGGCTAATACCGCTAAGGCTAATCACCTCCGGCTTTTCGGTGACGGGGTTCCAGCGGGTGATCACCGTGTTGCTGGTACCAAAATCAATCGCGTAGCTCATGGCAATGACGGTGCAGAGTGGACAGGCAGCAAGCCCATAGTATCCTTCTGGTTGAACCCTTACTTTGAAAATTTTTAAACATACGCATCGTTAAAACCAGACGAGGCAAAGGCTATACTACACTACTGATAGTAGGAATTGAGGTCGTACATGGCTAAAATTTCAGTTGCTGTTTCAAAAGAATGGCTGACTTACCTTGATCAAAATGTAGACAACCGAAATGCTTTGATTGAGGCTCTACGGTCACAGTGGCGAAAACAAAGAGAAGATCAAGAATTTGCACAGGTTTGTGTGCTAGTCGATGACCTTGAATTAGGCTGGGATCACCAATGGCAGCAAGCCGCAATCACCGATTGAGAAGCATCTGGATCGTAGCGTTTGATCCTTCCGTCAGAACAGAGATTCGTAAGACGCGTCCTGCTCTCATCGTTTCTGGTAGCCTGTTTAAGGAATAAACATGGCAACCACTCGACTCTTAGCAGGCGACATCGGCGGCACAAAAACGATTCTCCGGCTGGATCAGGTCGATGGAGATCAGGTTCAAACAATCGCAGAATCAACCTATCGAAGTGCTGATTTTGACCATCTTAATCCGATGATTGAGACATTCTTGGCGAGTATCGAGGGTGCTACTCCTCAAGTCGCTTGTCTTGCGATCGCAGGTCCAATCCTGAACGATACCAGCAAACTCACTAACCTTCCCTGGCAGCTCGACGGGCGGCAGATGGAGGCCGATCTAAATATTCCGACCATTCGCCTCATCAATGACTTTGCTGCTGTGGGGTACGGCATTTTAGATCTGAAGGATGAAGATCTAGCCGTTCTGCAGGATCAGCCCCAGCAAGCTGAAGCCTCCATCGCCGTTTTGGGTGCTGGCACGGGCCTCGGTGAAGCGCTACTGGTATGGCAAAAAAACAGGTATCAGGTCTTGTCTCTTGAAGGGGGCCACGCTGATTTCCCGGCCCGCAATGAGCTAGAGATCGGGCTGTTGAAGTATCTACAAGCTAGACATCGAAGAATTTCAGTGGAGCGTGTCGTTTCAGGGCAGGGGATCTACGCTATTTACGAGTATTTGAGAGATACCCAGTTTGCTCCGGAGTCAGAGTCAGTCAAAGCAGCACTGCTTGCGGACGATCCCAGTGCGGTTGTGGCTCAGCAAGCCTTAGCAGGCACTGATCTGCTTTGTATCAAAGCATTGGACATGTTTGTCGCAGCCTACGGGGCCGAAGCCGGGAATCTAGCCCTTAAAAGCCTCCCCTATGGCGGCATCTATATTGCCGGTGGTGTGGCCCCTAAAATTTTGCCCAAGCTGCAGGATGGGCTGTTTCTCACTCATTTTTTAGATAAAGGCCGCATGTCGGCTCTTCTGAAAAAGATGCGTGTCTCTGTCATTGTCAATCCCAAGGTGGGCCTGATCGGGGCGGCATACTTTGCGCAGCGGTTGCTCTATGAGCAATAAAAATGGACGTGACATTTGGGATGCGATCGCACGATGGTGAATGCCATAATGCAAGATAAGACGCACTCATAGCAGAAAGGAGCATTAGCCATCAATGATGCCAGAGATGCCAGCCTTCAATGATTTACTGACGCTAGAAGAGTGTACAGCGATTGATCAGACCCTGCTGCCGACTCGCGATCGCTTCTCGATTCGAATCACGGTCTATAGCTGGCGATATTTATCGAAGGTCAGTGTTGCTTTAGGCACACCCGTCGCTGACCTCACAGCGCCCCAAATTTATAACTGGGTGGGCGAAGATTCGAAAATGACTGCGACCGAAGGCCAAGGGGAAGAGTTTGTAGGCTGGTTTGCGAACCTACTACATTCGTCACTGAAGCCGCTGCAGCAGATTGCTCAAGCCCATGAAACATCTATCGAAAACCTGACGCTAGAGCAAATTATTAATTGGTTTGAGGAACAAGTAAAAGCGACCCTGTAACGGCTCGATAGTCCTAAAACCGACTAGTGCGTTTATCAATCATATCGGCCAGTAGGGCAAAGATGCCGGTTTGAGTGGTGGCAATTAAAAATAACAAGGTCCGCTCTGTGAGATCTTGACGGACAAAGATATCTTGGCTGAGGGTAAACAAAAAGCCAATAAAAAACAGGCCCGCCAGCGGCAGAAAAACCTTTAAGGGCGCAAAGTAAACGCCGGTTCGTAAAATCAATTGTACAAAGCGAATCGTATCGCGGATGGGCTTGATCTTGCTGCGCCCCACCCGGAGATGGTAGTCAATGGGTTCGTAGTGAACGGCATACTGATTGGTCAGCATGGCAACCGTAATCGTTGTTGTAAAGCTAAAGGTATCGGGCAGAATCCGTAGAAACCTGACCGCAATCGATTTTCGGAACACGCGCATCCCACTGTTGAGATCAGGGATAGGTGAGC
>JBAUJD010000998.1:0-3978 GCA_049683515.1 Thermosynechococcaceae cyanobacterium
GAAGCTCGCGGAGCAAGTGCGATCGCAACAATTCCAGCTCTTTGATGCCCAAATCATGAACCCGCACCTGGCCCGGTTTGGAGCCTATACCATTTCAGATAAAGAGTATCTGCAGCGGCTCCAGACCGCCATTCTGCAGCCCTGTCTTTTTTAAGGATCACGGTGTTTAGGATGCGATCGCTTATCTTTAAAGACTCACTGTCAGGGAAGGGGCACCGTGTTGATTTCTAAGTTTCTAACCCTACTGCGCCGATTGGGTGCGATGTTTACCCTGCTTTGCATCACAGCCTGTGCTTCGGCGCAGCTCAATTGGCAGAGTCTGAAGACCCAGATTCGCAATCAGTTTCCGACGGTCACCCACATCACCACTACAGCGTTTAAAGAGGACTATCTGGGCAAATCATTGCTGGTTGATGTTCGCAACGATGATGAGTTTGCCGTGAGTCACATCGCCGGTGCCGTCCATTTTCAAGATGTAGATAAACTAGCCGCCTGGATGAAGACACAACCTGCTCAACCCGTGATTGTGTATTGCTCCGTGGGCTATCGGTCGGCCCAAATGGTACAGTCTCTGCAAAAGCTGGGGATCAAGCAGGTGTTCAATCTAGAAGGCTCGATTTTTGAGTGGGCTAATGAAGGTGATCCGGTTGTTACCCACGCTGGGCCAACCAATAAGGTGCATCCCTTTAATGAAAAATGGGGCCAGTTGCTAGAGAAGCAATATCATCCCTAGCCAGGTACTGACTAAAAGCTCTCTAGGATTACAGAAGGGTTGTCATTTGACACCCTGCGATGGATATAATCGGGCGTGAGGGAATAGGATAATGTATGAATATGACTTCACTTTAAGGTTTGAGATTAAAAATATTGATGCAGAGCCTGATCTATTAGTGGACAATCTCTACAAATCTGGATGCGATGATGCTCTGATTGGGATTGGAAAGCCAGGTTATCTTGCCTTAAATTTTCTTCGGTTTTGAGGTCGTTAAATACATGTGCTCTGCCTTCTTTTTTGAGCAATCGCTTGACTTGATGTGTTCCTGGCAGATGTCAATAGATCAGGCTCTCACGAGGATCTGGTGTAATTTCTCGGTTGATTCCAGTCATATTCTGGACGGTATCACACAATCAATAATGCTGATGAGAGTCTGAGAGCGAGATCGTGCATCTACGGGGCATTTGTAAATGAGAAGGACAAAGAATGTCTGACATGCTCCGGCTTTGCAACAGCCTCCTCAGATCGGTTGATTCTTGTTCATATATTTGCGAACATGAAAGTGTACATGCTTAGAAAATAGTATTGTCACAAATCACTGTTGTTTTCTTTCAGGAAGCAGATGGCTCTGTTCCCACGCTGGACTGGCTGAAGGGTTTACCTCACAAAGCCCAAGATAAATGCGTGGTCAAAATAGAGCGATTAGCCACGCTGGGCCACGAATTACGAAGGCCAGAGGCAGATTACCTGCGGGACAAAATCTATGAGCTGCGGATTGGGTTACAGGGCATCAACTATCGTATTCTTTACTTTTTTCATGGGGAACACACGGCGATCCTATCTCACGGCATCGTAAAGGAGAAGCGAGTGCCACCACAGGAGATTGATCAAGCGATTGAACGCCGCATCCAGTTTGAGAGTGATCCAGGCAAGTACACCTATCAGAGGTAAGGTCAATGGCTGTGAACAAAACATCTAATGCGTTAGAAATTTTGCATCAAGAATTTTACGAGGGGCAGCCTGAGCGGCTTGCCGATTTAGAAGAGGCGCGGGTGAATGATGATGTGGCACGAAAACTTCGGGAGTTGCGGGAAACGGCCAATCTTTCTCAGCGTCAGTTAGCGGCTCTGGTCGGAACGCAGGCTTCGGTGATTTGTCGATTGGAGGATGCGGATTATGAGGGGCATTCTCTAGCGATGCTCAATCGGATTGCGACAGCTCTGAATCAGCGCCTGTCAATTGATTTTGTGCCTTTGTCTTCATCTGGGATGAGATAGGGTTGGGAGCAGACTGGCTATAGATAGCGCTAATTTGCTCGCTACCTATGGCAAAGATAGATCTGCGATGGTCTCCGACCGGCCTTAGGCCATCGCAACCCTCAAGCCAGAAAATTGACCGGAAGCGTCTGGGAATATACGTCTTTGCTGATGCGATGGCCGTTAACCATCACAAGTGGGAGTCTCTTAACGGCGGGGGCGAAAGACATAGCTATAATGGCTTCATAATTCCGTAATGGCCTGAGACATGAGCCAACATTTAAGTCTAGAAATCGGTGACGATACCTTTGCTGCTTTTCAACGCCAAGCTAATGCTGCTGGGCTATCAGTTGCAGAATGGATCATGGTGTCACTTGATTCGCAGAAGGTTCCTCTAGCAGATGCTAAACCTGATACGGAAGTAGCTCGGCAAAAGTTTCGTCGTCATGCTGGAGTGATTAGTCTTGGTTATGCAACAGGGGCTGATAACGAAGAGATTGATGCGGATTTAGCTAAAGCCTATGCAGACGAGTACTAAATCTTGAGGTTGTCCCTTGCTGTTGGATACATCAGGATTACTCTGCTATTTGCATCGAGATGAGCCACAGCATCAAAAAGCTGTTGAACTACTGAATGAAGTGAATACTCGTCTATTCACTCACAGTTATGTACTCGCTGAGTTGATTGCTCTTGCTACGGTGCGCCGCTTTCACCGTGATGCTGTGCTGGCGTTTATGACTGATTTACTCGATAGCCCAGACGTTTCGATGATATGGGTGAATGAGTCAGTTCACCGAGAGGCAATGGCGTTGCTGGCTGAACGGAAAGATAAGACCTACTCTCTCTGTGATTCAGTCAGTTTTGTTTTGATGCGAAAGCTAAATATTTCGGAGGCTCTGACAACTGATCGACACTTTGAGCAAGAAGGCTTTGTGCGCTTGCTACGGTCAGGTATTTAAGATTGGGCTGTCTGTAGTGAGAGAACTTTCTTAACCGCTTGCTAAGACTCCAACAACAGAAACTAGATCATCGCAACCCTCAAGCCAGAAAATTGACCGGAAGCATCTGGGAATATACGTCTCTGCTGATGCGATCGCAATAGTCCAGTCATCGACCGTCGCAATTGACGCAGCTCATCTTTTAAAGGCGAACGAAGAAATCAACACTAGAGTCTCTATACTGAACGTGATTCATGCATCTCATTGATACTGATGAAACTGCCAAATGCCCAGGATGCTTACATTGACGATGAGAAGTTGGCTAGCTATTGTCTAAATCCACAGCATTCGGATGGTCAGCACAAGGCTCGTGTCTTTGAGTCTGCGCTTGATCTAAGTCTCAAAAATCTAGGGGTACTCAAGGTTGCTTTATTGGAAGCAGTGCAGGGCCATGAGGCGAAGCCCATTCAGCGGAATGCTTATGGTCAGAAGTATGTGATTGATTTTGCAATGACTCATAATGGTAAGACAGCGACAATTCACAGCATTTGGATGGTGAAGGATAGCGAGAACTTTCCTCGGCTGGTGACTTGTTACGTGCTCTAAATGAGAGGTGGCTTGATGAAACTACTGGATGTGGTGGCTCTACTGGGTGATTTACCAGATCTCAACCTGTGTCGCGGACAGGTTGGAACGGTTGTAGAAGTGTATGAACCAGACGTTTTTGAGGTGGAGTTTAGCAATACAATGGGGCACACCTATGCGCTGGAAACGCTGCAAGCACATCAACTGATGTTATTGCATCATGAGCCGGTCCAGGGAAAGGAACTTGCTGCTGTCTGAAACGTTACCGGGTCGTCTGGCCTCATTCATCAACCACTGCGGCGATAGAACTGCGATCGCAACAGTCCTGGCATTAACCACCACAACTAGCGTAAAAAGACTGAACTTTCTACGAGATGGCCTGTAGTCCTTTTTTCTGAATAATCGTCAGTAGACGCATCGCGGCACCACCTGGTTTTTTGATACCTCTTTCCCAGTCTGAGACTTGGTTCTTTGAAACATTCAG
>JBAUJD010000999.1:0-2248 GCA_049683515.1 Thermosynechococcaceae cyanobacterium
CCCCTCAACGGAGAGAGACTATAGTATGTCTTCTGGGGGCCATCAAATTGAGCTACCCAGCTTTACCTAGGCCATTGTTGATAGAACCTACAGCGTCCTCATCCCAGTGAAGATAACCCTAAACGCAGCAAAGTCGACCAGTTTGTAATAACCTGTTCTGATGATGAATAGGAGTCAGGCCCATGTGTGGAATTGTTGGCTACGTTGGTCATCAGGAAGCGAGTCATATCTTGCTCTCTGGCTTGCAGAAGCTTGAATATCGAGGTTATGACTCTGCAGGCATCGCCACTGTTCTCGAAGCCCAACTGCAATGTATTCGGGCCAAGGGCAAACTCCATAATTTAGAAACTAAGCTAGATGGCTGGGACAATCCAGCCCGAATGGGGATTGGGCATACGCGCTGGGCCACCCACGGTAAGCCAGAAGAGTACAACGCCCACCCCCACCGAGACGTGGAAGAACGGTTAGCGGTGGTGCAGAACGGCATTATTGAAAATTACCGAGAACTGCGGGCTGAACTCAAGGAGAAGGGGTATACCTTTCGGTCTGAGACCGACACCGAGGTCATTCCGCACCTGATTGCCGATATTCTTAAGCAGCAAGCGACTCCTAATCTTCTTGAGGCCGTCCGTGAGGCCGTCAATCAGTTGACCGGGGCATTTGCGATCGCAGTCATTTCTGCCGACTTCCCTGAAGAGCTGGTGGTGGCTCGTCAGCAAGCTCCCTTGGTAATTGGCTATGGCGAGAATGAATACTTCTGTGCCCCTGATACCCCCGCGCTGATTCCTCACACCCGCACGATTTTAAATTTAGATAATGGTGAGCTGGCACGGCTCCAACCCTCTGGTGTAGAGCTGATTAACTTTAATGGCGATCGCGTTCGTCGCCCCCCCCAAACGCTGAACTGGAACCCTGTGATGGTCGAAAAACAGGGCTTCAAGCATTTCATGCTCAAAGAGATCCATGAGCAACCTGGGGTGGTACGCACGGGCCTAGAAACCTATCTCAACGAACAATGGCAGCCGGGAGTCAATAGCCCGGTCAACCTTGGACTGGACGCTTCACTATTCCAAGACCTAGAGCGTATTCAAATCTTGGCCTGTGGCACCAGTTGGCACGCTGGTCTTGTGGGTCAGTATCTGCTAGAACAGTTGGCTGGGGTGCCCACGATTGTGCAATATGCTTCAGAATTCCGCTATGCGCCCACCCCCCTGACGCCAAATACCCTTACTATCGGGGTCACTCAATCGGGCGAAACAGCTGACACGCTAGCGGCCCTAGACATGGAGCAAAAGCGCCGTTTGGGCTTGGCAGATACCTTCCGGCCGCGCCTGCTCGGAATTACGAACCGTCCTGAGAGTTCGTTGGCTCGGATGGTGCCTCAAATTATCGATACCCACGCTGGCATTGAAATTGGCGTCGCGGCCACCAAGACCTTTGCAGGGCAGCTAATGGCCTTCTACATGCTAGCTCTAGAGCTGGCCCATCTGCGTCAGTCAAAGCCCACCGAACGCCTAGCCGAGATTGTCGATGAGCTGAGAACGCTGCCCGCTCTGCTGGAGTTAGTCCTAGAAAGCCAAGAACGCTACGTTGAGACGCTTGCTCATGACTTTGTTGAGACCAAAGACTTTATCTTTATTGGTCGGGGCATTAACTTCCCCATTGCCCTAGAGGGGGCACTAAAGCTCAAAGAAATTAGCTACATTCATGCCGAAGGCTATCCAGCGGGCGAAATGAAGCATGGCCCCATTGCCCTGCTCGATGCCAAGGTGCCGGTGGTTGCAATCGCAATGCCCGGAACCGTCTTTGAAAAGGTTCTCTCTAACGCTCAAGAAGCCAAGGCCCGCGATGCCCAACTGATTGGGGTAACCCCCATGAACGAACAAGAGGCTAGAGAAACCTTTGATACACTGCTGCCCGTACCACAAGTCGATGAGCTACTATCACCGCTGGTAACTATGGTACCGCTGCAGCTACTGTCCTATCATATTGCTGCCATTAGAGGATTAGATGTCGATCAGCCTCGCAACTTAGCTAAGTCAGTGACGGTTGAATAAAGTCACACTCTATTCTGCATTGAGTGAAGTCAGCTAACTTTGTGGTCGTTGACCCACCCAGTGTCTATACCTCTGAATATAAGAATAGGTGGTCGACTGCTTAGTATTGCAAACGACCACCTATCGAAAAAGTTTTAACTAAGACATCTGAACTTGTCTTTTACCCTTTCGCTTGCGATACAGGCCATAGC
>JBAUJD010001000.1:0-1816 GCA_049683515.1 Thermosynechococcaceae cyanobacterium
ATAATGCTGTCTAAGCTGGGGGTTCCAAGGGTATGAGAGGCTTGCAGTGATGCAGTGAAGGCCGGGAAACCCCACATTTCACCATTGGTTTTCTGTACTTCGTAGATGCCGTCGCTAAAGAGATAAAGAGTGCTGTGGGAGGGGATGGAGATGCGATCGCATTTATATTGCGTCTCTTCAAACAGGCCAATGGGCAATCCCTTGGTTTTCAGATGCTGAATCTCTGTCTGAGTCTGGGTAAACAGCAACGCAGGCGGATGCCCCGCGCTGGCATAAACCAGCGTTTGATGAGCTTGGTCATAGACACCATACCAAAGCGTGAAGTACTGGTCATCATGGGCCTCCATTGCAAACTGATGATTGAGGGCTGTCAGTACAGCTTGAGGATCTTGATAATCAACCCCCAGACCTTGCGATCTGATCACCTGCAGAATCTGAACAGACGATAACGCTGACTTGAGACCATGCCCTGAGACATCTAACAAATAGATAACCAGCATGTCTGGCGCAATCCAAAAATAGTCAAAACAATCGCCGCCCAGTTGACTAGAGGGCACAAACCGAGAGCGAATCTGTGGTGATTCTAGGGGGGCTGGTAAGATTGACCGCACATAAGCCGCCCCCTCGGCCCGCTCCTGCTCAAGCTTTTGCTTCTCTTGCCGCAGGTCTTGATTGAGCTGATATAGTCGCAGTCCGGCTCGAACTCGTGCCTTTAATTCATTGGGGTCAATGGGCTTACTTAAAAACTCATCAGCTCCCGCATCAAGCCCTTCAATCCGATCTTCGAGTTCGGTGCGTGAGGTCAAGAGAATGAAAAAGGTGGTCGCCAGGGCTGGATCGGCCTTGAGACAGCGACAGACCTCGATGCCGTTCATCACCGGCATCATCCAATCACAGATAATCAGAGCGGGTCTGGCCTGAGCTAATTCAATGCCAGCTTGCCCATTGGACGCAATCGTCACCGCATATCCCTGCTGCTCTAGCACCCGGCGCAGAACCAAACAGGTGACGGGGTCGTCATCAATGATTAAGATATCCAGCATGGGCATGGAAGGCTTTCAAGTGACCCGCAGGGCCAAGGACTGACTCCATCCTAGTGAGAAATGAGTCCATTCCGTTGTGTATCAACCCGCGTGCTCCAAAGAAATCACCTTCAAGTGAATAGTGACCTGAAAAATCTCAGCCGCATCTTGGACTGGCTCAATCAGATTGATCATGTGTCGTTATCTGAGCTGCAGTGGCTGCGCTGTCAGATTGCTCTAGCTGAAGGGTTTACCAATGCTGTTCGCCATGCCCATCAAGATTTGCCTGCAGACACTCCCATTGATATTGAAATCAAAATTGCTCCAGATTACGTCGAAATGTACATTTGGGATCAAGGGCCACCCTTTGACCTTGCGCAAAAGCTAGCGAGCCTGCCGCCGTATGCCGATCAAGAATCAGAACGCGGTCGGGGAATTTTGATTATGAATCAGGTGGCCGATCAGCTCAGCTATCAGCGGTTTGAAGGGGTTAAGAACTATTTGCTGATGGTGAAATATGTTGCCGGTCAAGACTGAAGGCGTCATGGATTACTGGTGTGCCCTGATTGCCGGTAATTCGCGGCTGCATTGGGCCATGTTTTCAGAGGCAACGCTACAGCAGACCTGGGATTGTACCTATGCGAAGGACGCTGCACCGCCCCAGCAGTGGACGGATTGGGAGCGTCACTCTCCGGCACTGGCGGCGATCGCTCAAACGGGAAGACAATGGCCTCCGGTATGGATGGTGTCGGTGGTCCCCAGTCAAACTGAATTTTGGCAAGACTATCCTGCTC
>JBAUJD010001001.1:0-7103 GCA_049683515.1 Thermosynechococcaceae cyanobacterium
GCTGATGCCATCGTTTTCGGCCAAACAGCTAATATAGTTGACCCGCTCTAGAAAGAATTCTACAAAATCTGCACCAGCGGCACGGCCTAGCCCTAAAAGAGTGGAGAGGGGGGCACGCCAGCTTTCGTCGAAGCGATCGCGCTGGGCCTGATACTGAAGCTCGGGGAGTTCTTTGGTCAGCAAGGTTGTTGAGGGCATATCGTGTCCTGAGGGGTGACGAAACGTAAAGATATCGTTGATTCAGTCTAACAATTCCGGGTTGCCCTGCGGGTAAGGAATCACGATATAGCCTGAAGTAATCGCTGTGTTAAGGTCGCTTACGGTTCGCATGTCCGCAAGCGCGAGATCAGCTAAAACAAGGTTGCGCTGTTGCCCCCAGTACCACCAGTGGGCCGCAATGTAGGCACAAATCAAGCTATCGAGCTGATCTTCGACGGCTTTGAGGGCAGCGCCTTTCGTGGGGATTTTCGGGAGTTGTTCAATCATGAGGGGCGGTTCCTGTTGAGGGAGTCGCGTCAAAATCAGATGGCAGAGACGTTCGAGTTCAGCGCGGCGCTCAGCGATCTTTCCTTTTTTATATTTTAAGATTTGGGGCAGATCGAAGAGGCCAATCATGGCAGCGTGGGGATAGACCTCGATCTGGTAGCGGCCTAACTGCTGGGGCACCATGCTAGGGGCATGGTTGAAGCCGCGTTCCGCTAAAGCTTGACTGAAACCAGTGGTTCGCTCAGCAAAAGAAGAATTAAGGTTGGCCGGGTAGCATCCGGCGTGGTAGCGACCGAAGTACTGGTGGGCTTTGCGATCGCACCCTCGCATCCCCGTCTGATTTGTAATCTGAGTCGGCGCATCGACGGCCACCATTCCTGGTTTGCCTGAGGGCACCTGCTGATCGACCCAGGCCAGTATCTCAGATAGAGGGAGGAGACAGTCGAGAGTCACAAGGTGGAGGTGATCTGCTCTCCATTCAAGGCAACACAGGCCCGTTGCCCCTGAAACCCACCCCAGATCAATCCCGAGGAATTTCATGCTCTCTCAACCCGTTGTGGCTTCTGCAGATTGATCATCGCCTGTAGAACTGACTGCGCTTAGCATCATGACACAACGTAATGGATGAACCCCCAGTTTTCTCGTCAGGCTACAGCGGAAGTAGCAGGAATTTGAGATTCATTTGAACCCTTCAGAGGGTTCCGAAGTCTAACGGACAGAATTAGGATTTGACTTCATGATCAAATTCTCAAAAAATCAACCATTAATAAGGAACAGAACAATGAAATATCCAAAGTATTTGATTTTCAGTGTGTTAATGTCGGGCCTCATGACTTCTGGGCTAATGACGGCTTTCCCACAGTTGTCTTTAGCAACTGAGACCACAGTGTCTACAGAGACCAAGAAAGAAAAAACTATAGAAAAAAATGGCGAAACTAAAACCAAAACTAAAACCAAAACTACCACGACCACCACAACCACGTCTGATGACCATAGTTCAGGAGGTGGTGGAGCGTCCTACGAAGGCGATTAGATTTTGCTGAATAAATTCACCGATTCTGCATTTGAGACTAAATCAAGTTGATTGCTAACACCAATATTTGAGAAAAAATCATGAAACAGTCTAAGTTTCTTATTCTCGGAATCTTAATATCAGGCTTTATGAGTTCTGGCTTGCTGACCGTTGCTTCAGAACCTTCGAGCGCGGATCAAGCGATCAGACCGATGCTCTTAGCTAAAACGGGAGGATGCATCAAACCAAGAAATATTAAGAAGCCACCGAAAAAGCCTCTACTCAGTTCAGTGACATCAGCGTAAAGAAGAGTTGGAGAATGGCCCCAAATGGCGGAAAATGAATAAAGGGCTGCTTTATCATGATCTTCCTGTGCGCTTTAGACTCCAACTCTTTCTCACGTTGACGAGTACTCAGGTCAGCCATGCCTACTACTACTACCCCATCGTATACAACGGATCCGCGTTCTGATGCTGAGCTGATTCAGGCTTGTCAGACAGGCGATCAGGCCGCTTTTCGCTGGCTCTATCGGCGGCATCAGCACTACGTCCGTAAAACACTGTTTCATCTGTGCGACCCTACCACCCTCGATGATCTCGTTCAGGAGGTCTTTATTCGGGCCTGGAAAGGACTCAAAAAGATGCGACAACAGGCCCAGTTCTCAACCTGGCTGTACCGAATTGCCTGGAATGTGGGAGCGGACTATCGCCGCCAGATGGCCCAGACCCACGCTAGGACGCAAAAGTTATTTGAACTCTCCGACGGCCCTGTGACCCCAGAGTGGCAGAGTCTACACTATCAAGACATGGTGCGCCGGGGCTTAAGATCGCTCAAAGAAGATCACGCCGTGGTGGTTATTTTGCACGATCTGCAGGAGTTGCCCCAAGCCGAGATTGCCGAAATTTTAGAGATTCCAGTGGGGACTGTTAAATCTAGACTCTTCCATGCCCGTTCTCAGCTTAGAAAAAATTTCCAGCAAGAAGGTATTTCCCCATGACTGAACCCAATGCCCAATGGAACGACGGACAGGAACTTCAAGACGATACCGCTGTAGCAGCCTTTCTCAAGGCCAATGCACCGGCTGTACCGCAGGCTCCGTTGCCGTTTGAAGATCATTTGATGGTTGCGATCGCAACGGCAGACCCTGCAGTTGAACTGGCTGTGCCACCCCAGACTGCTAAACGGCGTGATAGAAGCTGGCGCATGGCTCTATTCGTGGGGACTGGCATTACCCTAGTGGGCATCAGTTTGGGGCAAGTCCAACAATGGCTGAACCCACCGGGTTTATCAACCGCTCAACGGATTGAACTGGATTCCTATCTCTCTAGTAGCTTGAGCACCACTGTTCAAACCCAAGATCCATTCGCCGCCTTTGACTGGAAATCTGCCCCCCTAGGAAAAACGAAGGCTACGTCTGACGCGCTGGGTAACCGCGCCTCATCGTTCTTCACAAATCCTCAAGTCAAGACTGGGGTAAACCTCGCGCAGGCGTCCATCAACGAAGAACGTGATTTGGCTGCAGACACATCCCCTCAGACAGATTCTCAGCTTCGCCAAGGAATAGAAAAGGTACTGCAAAGCTTAGATTTATCCGAGGAGCAGCTTCAACAACTGCAGGCGGTAAAAAAGCAATACCAGTCTTCTATTGAGAGCCAAGACCAGAAGATTCGGGTAGCTCAAACCGATCTGATCGATATTTTGGCCGGTGATGCTTCAGCATCTGAGGTGACCGCTAAGCTCAATCAGGTTCAAGAACTTTATCAATCGCTCCAGAACGTTCGTCTGAAGAATGCACTTGCGATTCGCGAAGTTCTCAGCTTAGAACAACGTCAAACCTTTATGCAGGAGGTGAAGCAGATGCCTGAGTTTCAGAATTAGAGCATGGAACCATTGTGAGGTCTGCTGACTAGACTAAGGACGGGGAATAACCTGTGATGTATATAGGGAGTGCAGAACGATGGAAACCTACGAATGTCAAGCCTGTAGTTATCTCTATGACCCAGAGGAGGGCGACCCTGATGGCGGCATCGAGCCGGGAACGGCCTTTGAAGACATCCCTGAAGATTGGGTATGTCCGGTTTGTGGTGCGGATAAAAGTCAGTTTGTACTGGCTGAATAATGCGCTCTTTTCTAAAACCGGACAATCAAGTTATGCAGCGCGATCTCGCAGAAGCTCGTCGTCGATTAACTCCTTCCAAATGATATGGGAACTTAATTTGAGGTTTTTGCGCGACGATAAGACCTCAGATATCGACGATCGCCTCAAAGCCACCAAAAATCATGCGTTTGCCATCAAAGGGCATCTCTTTCATATTCTCCATTCGTGGATCAGACATTGCTTTTTGATTGCCATCGTCTCGTGCAGCACGAGAAGGCCACACAATCCATGAGAATACGACCGTCTCATCCTCCTTGCATTTGACGGCCATTGGAAAAGACGTTTGCTCTCCATTGGGAACATCGTCACCCCAACATTCAACAAGCTTCAGCGCCCCATATTCTTTGAATAAGGCAGCAGCATCTTCAGCAATCTTTTTATAGATCTCGCGGTTGGCTGTGGGAACTGCCAAGACAAATCCATCGATATAATTCATCACAAATCTCCTTTTTATTAGAATCAGCTACGATGCGGGTCTTCAAGCCCCCCATTAAGAGGCCATTGCAGCTACTTGTTTTTCAATCTCTTCCCCAGAAACTTTTTTGACCTGGGTTGAGAACGTCCAGCTATAGCCAAAGGGATCGTTGACCACAGCGGTGCGATCGCCCCAGAACATCTCTTCGGGTTCAGAGACAGGGGTCATTCCCCCCTCAACGGCATGACGGTAGGACTGATCTACATCAGGGACATAGAGATAAAACGAGACAGAAGCGTTGCCCTCCGGTGCTTTTCGGGGTGAACCCTCAAATTCATCATTCATAAATATCTTGGAGTCCCCAATGGAAACGCATGCGTGCATCACGCAACCTTGGGGTGATTCGAGCACACCACAAACCGTTAAATTGAGGGTGCGCTCATAAAACTCGATAGCGGCCTTCGTATCTTTGTAGGTTGCATTGGCTGTCACCGCATGAAATCCTTCTGGCTTGTAGTTCATAGCGTGGTGCCTCTTAAATAGTATTCCTGTACTATACAATAGCAGATCCGTTTTTGAGCACGATGTGTTTTGGATCACATGGCCTGCAAAAAGCCCTTCTCTCGTCGCACTATCGAGAAAAGGGCGATCCACAAGACACAGGTTTGTTAAGAGTGGTGCCTGATGTTTACGGCTGCCTTTGAAGCAACTCTAGGTCTTGCAGCCGTCCTGGAATGACGTGGCCTGTGGGGGTGGAGATCACTAGCTCATCTCCCTCAACCCGAACGCGGGTGACCGAGGTAATGCCCACCTTGGCGAGTTCAGGCTGTAGCAATGTGGAGATGCGATCGCGCAGTGACGGATCATTCAAGCGATTGAGCACCTGGCCTTTAACCTCAGAGACAATCCGATCCTTGTAATTGGTAATCCAGTCACAGATCTTGCCAAACCCCGGAATGCTGCAGCCTCCAGTCGCATGAATATTGGCCTGAAAGTCCGTTTTGATTACCCGATAGGCAAGACGCCCATTGAGGGCAATGGGTTGCAGGAAGACATCTAGACGAGCATTGTTAATCTCAACGTCGGGCACTAGATTTAAGCGACCCGTATTGTGTCCTTTAATTTCTCGACCATTACTCTCAAATAAGAGGCTGAGCTTAAAGGCAGACCCTTGCCAGGTGACTTGGGTGCTTTGTAAGTTAAAATCGCTGACATAGAGCTTGGCATCGCCCAAATCTGGACAAAAAATACCGCAGTCTAAATCCTTCACCACTTCGGAAATATTAAAGGCGTAGGTGCCATTTCCTAGAGTTGGAGACAGCCGCAAATAGGAATCATTGGCGACGTGCCAGCTATTCCCATTCCGGGGGCCGTGGTTATTTAAATGGAGTTGTGATCCGCTGACCGCAACATTGGCAAGGCTGGCGAGCAGTGTTGCAGGAACACGCACCTCTCGCTGAGCCGGTTGCGGGGGTTGGGGCGGTTCTGGCGGCGAGGGGGGCACCTCGGGAATCGGTGGATCGCGATCGATGGGAATGGCACCGACCGGCGCGATGGAGCCAAGGGTCAACGCAGCGCCACAGGCGCATAGAGTCAAATAACGAAGAAGCATAATCTAGAACCTCTATAAAGGCAAAAACAAGGAATATTGGTAGTGATAAAAATAGGAAATACAACTAAACTTTGATTCAAGTCAAAGTCTGCAGTTCAGTAGAAGGAAACAATAGGGAAACACACTATGTTGATTAATTTTGCTTAGCTGCATAGACCCAGTATTCTAATTGGTCTAGCTTTTGTTCAAGATCAGCAACTTCTGACAGATCAAGGCTTCCCCCACTTGTTTTGTCCTGAACATACTGCCTGAAAATATTGTCAGATTTTTGCTCATACTTGATGAACTCTGGTGGGGTGATGGTGCCATCACTAATGCCGCTATCAACCCGTTGATTCAAGTCCTGTAAGCGGTTTTCAAACCGTGATTCAGCCGCTGCATTGGCAGAGGCAATACTGGGGAAGGCGATCGCAGCAGTAATACCTAGAGCGGCAAAATGAATAAGTTTCATGGTATTTTCTCCAAAATATGAAGTCAGTTTTTTGATTGTGATCTCAGAATCAAATCCAAAATCTAACCGTTAGACTGACCTCATTTGCGATCGGTTCAAAATAATCTAAAAAATCTTGAAGTCGCTTTGAAGAAAGATGTTGAAAGAGGCTTTATGCCTGCAGCCTTTTGCTGTTTGAAGATTGATCAGAAAAGAGTCATTGTTTGGGGTGCGTTAGTGCGGGATGCGATCTCACCTCACCTCACCGAGATCGATATTGAGTCATTAGCACCTGTACTTGGTCCATATCTACCCAGCCTGATTCCTTCATCGGCACATCTAGAATCGCAATAAACCCTTCAGAGGGCTGAGGCGGAAACTGATGGAGCAATTGAGCACCGTCAATAATGACATCCATCGGCACGGCTTGAGGCCGCTCCTGATTGCGTTGAATACAGTCCATAACCGGCGTTTGAAAAACCCAAGCAATCCAGCTCACCTTGGGTGGAGTATGGTCACGCAAAAAATCGGTGCGCCACCGTTTCTCAATATTAGTGGCGTCGTATACAACAGAGCATCCTCGACTCACAGCGTCCTGAAACTCTGTCTGAATCTGACGCTCAATGGCAGACCAGTCTCCTTGAACAATCGGATCGCCATAGAGCTGATCTCGAATCAGATCGGATGAAATATGAACCGTTTTTGCATCCTGCTCGATCAGTTGACGCGCAAAGGTTGATTTACCTGAACCGGGGATGCCAATCAAAAAATGGCAGAGTGTCTGAGTCATTCATCAAAGCTTTAAGAGCGGACCGTCATTCTTTACTGACCAGAATACAGTTTTATATAGAACGTTGATCGCCACCACGCTAAAGTATTATGGCTTGTCTATCGAGACCCAGCGATGCCTATATGATTATCGCGGTTAGGTAAAGTTAGCGTTCGTAATGTGAAGCAACTCTATGTCTTGGCTCTCTGAGCTTTAAATGA
>JBAUJD010001002.1:0-4188 GCA_049683515.1 Thermosynechococcaceae cyanobacterium
GGTGAGAAGACTTATTACGTCAATCTCGTCAAGGCCAAGTCTATGAGTAAAGCAACGTTCCTTGTCTTCTGGAGATGGGATCCGAATAAGCCTCCCCAGCAGTAATTTAGACGCTAGAGTCTGTCTGAGCATCATGCGTGCGATCCATCCGTGGGAGCATTGACGTTGCAGACTGTAATGTCTTTTTCTGTTTGATAATGAGTCATGGCTAAATCCGATCGCATCAACTACACTCTTCCCAGTGGCTTTGATATTGAACTGCTTCCTGGCGAAAAACGGCTAGAGCAATACTGGCTCGATACCATTCGCCAAGTTTATGAGCGCTATGGGTTTACCCCCATAGAAACCCCTGCGGTGGAGCGCCTTGAGCTGCTACAGGCCAAGGGAAATCAAGGCGACAATATCATCTATGCCATTAGCCCCGTCCTGCCGCCACAGATGCAGGTAGAGGGCGATAAGGGTAAAGATTCCCGCGCCCTCAAGTTTGATCAGACAGTGCCGCTGGCAGCCTACATTGCCCGGAATCGCAATCATTTGGTGTTCCCCTTTGCCCGCTATCAGATGGATATGGTGTTCCGGGGGGAGCGAGCGAAAACGGGCCGCTACCGGCAGTTTAGGCAGTGCGATATTGATGTGGTGGGGCGCGGGTCGCTGAGTCTGCTCTACGATGCCCAGATGCCTGCAATTATTGCTGAGATTTTCTCAGCGCTCAAAATCGGAGACTTTCTGATTCGGATCAATAACCGCAAGGTGCTGACGGGGTTCTTTGCAGCTCTCGGCGTCGAGGCCGACCAGATTAAGGGTTGCATTAAAATTATTGACATGCTAGAGAAAATTGGAGCCGCCAAGGTCAAGGCGCAGCTTCAGGAGATTGGTGTGTCGGGGGAAAATTGCGATCGCATGCTCACCTTCACCCAGATCCAAGGTTCTGTTGAAGAGGTTTTAGCCCAGCTCCAAACCACTGCTGCTGAGATGGGACAGCCGGAAACGTTTACCGCTGGCATTGCTGAGCTGACAGAAGTGATTCAGGGGGTTCGGTCCTTAAAGGTGCCTGAGTCTCAGTTCTGCATTGATCTATCCATTGCGCGGGGGCTAGATTACTACACCGGCACCGTCTACGAGACCACGCTGCTGGGCTATGAAAGCCTGGGCAGTATCTGTTCTGGGGGACGTTACGAAGAATTGGTGGGGATGTTTGCCCAAGAGACAATGCCCGGTGTGGGGCTTTCCATTGGTCTGACCCGATTGATGCGAAAGCTCCTCGACGCAGCCATTATTGAACCGCTCTCGGCTAGCCCCACGGAGGTGATGGTGGTCAATATGCAGCAGGACTTGATGCCGGTCTATTTTGAGATATCTCAGCAGCTTCGGCAGGCAGGCATTAAAGTTCTGACCGGGTTTGAAAAAAAAGGCATTGGCAAGCAACTCGATCGTGCCGACAAACTTGGGATTCCACTATGCATCATTATTGGCTCTAATGAAGCCGAAGCACAGGTTTGTCGCGTTAAAGTCATGGAAACCGGCCAGCAGCTCGATATTCCTTTTGCTCAGCTCGTGGCTCAGATCACTGAGTTGTTGAGATGACCACCGCTAGAATGGGTGAAATGTGAATCGCAGTGGGTTGATAATGGATGAGGGCTAGGCAATTACTTCAATCTTTGAGCGGCTTGGCGCTTGTGTGCAGCCTCGCAAGCTGTAACGGCAAGCTTCCTACCTTTGGCAGCACTAAGCCCACAGCGTCAAAATCTACGCCTGCGGCAACACCGTTACCGCCCTTGCCGCCGCTCCCTAAGACAGAAAAACTACAGATCACCGTCGAGGATCTTTCAGACCTTCAGGTTAAAGAGGGATCCATCGTCGTCAAAGGACAAATCATCGCGGCACCTGCCACCGCTCAGAAGCGTCTTTCTCTGCAGCGACAGGCTCTGCTTCAGCAGCTTGACCAAATTAGCAATCTGGCTGCAGAAGCGAATTTATCGGCGACGGGTGCTCCTAGCCAAGATGGGGTTGCTTTGGCCCAGGCTCGCCTTGCAGCGGCAGAAAAAGCTCTGGTTGACTTTAGAAAGAACAGCCCCTTTACCGACTATGCCCTCGAAAACTTATCTCTTCCTGAAGAACAGCTTAAGCTTGAACGCCTCAAAGCAGAGCGAAAAGCAGCCCAAGCCAATCTGAAGCAAGAGCAGACGCGCAGCAAGTCACCCGCCCCCACGGCTTCTAATCAGAGTCTAGCTACTTTAAAAATAACTGAAGCGAACTTAAACAAAGAGCTACAAAATCTAGACGCAAAAATAAAGGCACTAAAAATCGTCTACTCGCCCTATGCGGGACTTATTCAGCAGATTAAACCCTTGGGCACCAAAAATAGCCCCAAGCTTGAGCTGACGTTTTTAGCTCAGCCCCCTGCCAACGCATTACAGCCCCCCACCAGCCCAGACTCAACGGGCTTGCCTGGATCCTCACCTGGCTTACCGCCGCTACCCTCTGCTCCAGACGACCTAGATACGGGTTTATTCTTGCCCGCACAGCCCTCTCCGCCGCCTCGCGGCAATTAACGGGTGTCTTTGGGGGATGAACAACCATGACGAGAACAACCATGCATGGGAAAAGGAAACGCACTACACTGGTTGAGCCATCCTTTACCGTCTGCTGCAATGCAACCTCGCCGAATTGCCCGTGAATTAGCTCTGCTTAGTATCAGCCAGCTTCCTAGCAAGCTCGATAAGCTTGAGCAACAAACACCGCAGACGGTCATGCTGACAGCAGTGCGCACCTTGACCACTGAAGTTCAAGATGTGTTGGAAACAGCCTCTGCAGACCTAAAACGCGGCAATGAGTTACTCAAAGACAGCGAATTTAGAGCGGTGGACCTCACCAGCGCTCGCGCGATGGTGGCCGATGCGATCGCACTGGCGCAAACCGCCATCAACCGCATCGGCTCAGCCGTAGAACTCCCTGAACTCATTCAACTTGGCGACCAGCATGAGGTTCGGGACTACACCATCGAGATTGTCCGCGCCTGCAGCCAGCACCGTACAGAAATCGATGACCTATTAGAGGCTTCCCTCGTCGATTGGCAGCTCACGCGGCTGGCCCAAGTCGATCAGAATATTCTCCGGATTGCGGTTGCTGAGATGGTATTTCTCGCTTTGCCAGAGCGCGTTGCAATCAATGAGGCGGTGGAGTTAGCTAAGCGCTACAGCAATGAAGACGGCCATCGCTTTATCAATGGTGTCCTCAGACGGGTAACAAAGAAAAATGCGACGACAGCTCCCCAGCAGCCTTAGGAGACTTGCCTTGAGAGCCTTTGACTCTGAGCGCCACCTCTAATCCTTTGCGCCAGACCTTAAGATATTCAGAGGCTTCAATGGTTTGACTGCCGGTGAGATAGACACTGGCGAGTTTCCATAATGCTTTGCCCTATCGTCGTTCTCCGTCGGTAAACCAACGCATCACTTAAGCTGCTACACTCCCTTTCTGCAGAAGGTTACGAACCGCTGCCTTTTCGAGTAGACCGACCAGCACCCCGCCCTCTTTAACCACCGCCAGGGTCTGGAGCTGTTCTTTTTCTAGTAGTGTCACGATATCCAGGAGCGATTGATGGGCCTGCACGATTTGAGGCAGGGCTGTCGGCTGTAAAAGTTTTTTAACTGCAACCTGGGGCCATTCCATTGTGGGCACTGTTTTCAAATCTTCTAGATTAACGGAACCGACAAGCTGACCTTGCTCATCAACCACCAGAAATCGAGAGACTTTACCTTGATAAGGAATCGCTTCGTTGGCAAGCTGTCGTAGGGAATCGTTGAGGCCAATCACTAAGTAGCCTTCAGTGACCACATCAGCGGCAGTGTATTGGCTAAGCTGCTCCTGAAGCTGAGCCGACCGGAACGCCTGCCCCGCATTTTGAAACAAAAACCAGCCGATCAAAACATTCCAGAAGCTAACGGTGAGAACGCCGGATGCGATCGCAACACCTCCCACAACCTGCCCAGCCCGTGCCGCAACTTTAATGCCTCGATAGCGACTGCCGGTGAATCTCCATACTGCCGCCTTCAAGACATTGCCACCATCGAGGGGCAAACCCGGAATCATATTAAAGAGTGCTAGATATAGATTGATCATTGCCAGCAAACCCACCACAGCGGCGAGAGGGCCACTGATGGGTAAAGCGATACCGGCTGTAGTGAGCAG
>JBAUJD010001003.1:0-4152 GCA_049683515.1 Thermosynechococcaceae cyanobacterium
TTTCCTTACTTGGCGCTTCCCAATTAGGGGTCTGTCAAGGTTTTGCGCCTAGGCAAAGTAAGTCATCGGTCAACGGTAATGGGTGATAGGAGCGTTTTGTCCATTACCCATTACTCATTACCAAGCCTCTCTTTTTCCAAGACTAGCGAACCAATTATCTTTTTCTTCGAGGTACTGCAATGAAAAACACGATTCAACCCTGGCGATTGAGGCTGACGATGGTTCTTGCCACCACTCCTATTCTGGTGGGGGCGCAATTGAGTTTTTACACCTGGAGTTCTCGGGCCAACCCAGCCTACCGTTATCCCTATGCCGTAGAGAATATTGGAGATCGCCCCCTGCACAATGAAATTGAGTTCTATCAAGAACGCATTTCCCGTAACCCCTCTGATGGAATGGATCGAGCCGCCCTCGCCAGTGTCTATCTCAATCTGGCCCGCTCCACGGGGGATGCCTCCTACTTTCACGCAGCAGAGGAATCGGCCCAGCAATCTCTGGCGAATCTACCCGTGGAGAATACGGCGGCTCAACTGGTGCTGGCGCGAGTTGCTGAGGCGGAGCACGATTTCCCTACCACCTTTAAAATTGTTCAGCAAATCCTAACGACACAGCCCACTCATTCAGAGGCCCAGTCACTGCTCGTCACCTCCTATCTTGCGATCGGGAAACTTCCAGAAGCCCAGCAGGCTGTGCAGCGTTTGGTCGAACAAGCCCCCAATCTCGCGACCTATAGCCTAGAGGCGCTCGTCCACGATGCCCAAGGCCAAGATGAGCAAGCAATCCAGGCTTTTCAACAGGCTTTAGCAGCAGAAGAACCCGGTGAAGTTGCCAGTTCAGCCAAGACCCGTACCCTGCTGGGCCGTTTCTATACGCAGCGGGGGCAGGTCAAGCAGGCACGAGGGCTTTTTCAAGAGGCGCTCCGCATTGCCCCCCAGAATGCTTTAGCGCTCGTGGAACAGGCCAAGCTAGAAACTCAGCAGGGCAATTATCAACAAGCTGAAGATCTATATGCTCAAGTTTTAGGGTCGTCAGCCATCGCCCATAGCCTTGACCATCAGGCTCTTCTGGGCCAAGCATCGTTGAAACTGCTGCAGGGAGATCGCAACGCAGCCATTCCGCTCTGGGCAAAAGCTGAACAAAATTTTCGCCACCATCATCACCAAGAGGCTGAGCATACCCACGGCGGCACTGAGCACACTCACGAGGATACTGGACATGCCCATGAGCACCGCAAGACATCTGAGCCAGTAGAGGATCATGAATCAGAGCAAAATTTTGGGCACCGCCGCGATCTGGCGAGATTATTGTTAACGCGGGGACAACCTGCAGATATCACTGAAGCCTTGGAGTTAATGCAGACAGAGGCACAAATTCGGCGCGATGCAGAAACGTTAGAAACCTTTGCTTGGGCCCTTCAACTGAGCAATCAGGAGCCAGCCGCCCAAAAGGTACTTCAAGAGGCGATCTCCCTCGGCACCCGTGAGGCCCGACTCTTTTATCGAGCCGGCATGGTAGAACAAGCGCTTGGCAACAAGACACAGGCCCAACTTTATTTCCAGATGGCTCAGGAGGTCAACCCAAGCTTTGATATAGTGCAATCCCAGCGCTGGGAGCTGGGATGAGAAAAGCCAAAATTAAAACTCGCAGCCTTAACCCTGATCAACGGCATACTCAAACCCTACGAGCTGCTTAATAAACTGGCGTTGGCTTGCGGGTGGATACAGGGGCGTCTGAAGCTGTGTGGTGGCATAAATATCAGCCGCTCGAACACGATCTAAAACCTGAGCGGCAGAAACATCGCCGCGCTGATGAGCCTGTAGCAATTGCGTTAATCCAGCGCTGTAGTCCTGCAGGGTTCTGAACTGAAACGCTGGCTGTTCCGCTACTTGGGGGTTGGCCTGGACGCTGCCCACAATTACAGGTGCTTCTAGTGTCAAAACGTAGACGCTACCTGCAGGAATTTCAACCACTTTATAGGTTTTGGCCGATGCTAAGCCCACTAAGGCTCCGAGTCCGCCGCCAATCATAGAGGCGCGATTGAAGGCACCTGAATCTCCTGTGGCTCCGCCAGTGATGCCCCCCGAAATATTAGCTAGTACAGAGCTACCTTCTCGGGCCGATTGGTAGCCACTGGTTTTAGAGACGCTGTAGCTAGGGATTAGGGGGCTTGAGGCTTGAATGGCAACAACTCGACCATTAATGACTAATGATTCTGCAATAATCTGTGCGCCTCCCTTCGTGGGCTTCATTTTGGCCGCGATGGGCGAATTTGCTGCAACAATCTGGTTTCCTTGACTATCAAAGAGAGGCTGAGCCAGAAAGAGCGTCATTGGGTAATCTTGATCTTTTTTGGCATCCACCACCATGTTGTTGGGAAACGTAACGGTCAATGCCGTGGAAACGGGTATCACGCTTTGACTGGACGATGCCACCTGTTGAACACTAGATACAGACTGAGCAACAGCGGGTAGCGTTGCAGAGGTGAGCGTGGATAAGGCGAGGGCAATACTAACGAGGGTGTGCTTAGGCATGGTGAGTTCTCCAATCAGGGGTAGGGGCAAGTAGAAGGTGAAGGCCAGGAAATATCCCTGGCCTGTTATGAATTACCAAGAACGGATTACCAAGAGAGGAAGTGGCCTGCTGCTGCAGCGCTGTTGTTATCCTGGTTGATTTGCGTTGCGGCTTCGGCTTGCACTAGGGCGTCACAGTTTTGACCGGCGACCACCGTGCTAGAGCTGGTGTCTGAGAAGCGGCTGGTATCTGAGAAGGTGCTCTTGTCACTGAACCCAGAACGGCTCAGGTCACGGTGGTAATTAGAGGCACGTTCGCCAGCATTCCCTGTTTTTGAGGTGGAGCTGGTGGTTTTACCGCCGCCACCGCCTGCACTCACTAGACCAAAGAGGACACTGACCTTACCGCTTCCTTCTCCTTTGCTGGAGCTACTGCTGTAAGTGCTGTTGTTCCACTTAGAGCTGCTGGAGCGATCTAGGACGTTCTTGTAGTCGTACTGGTTAATATTCTTTTTCTCTTGGATGTTTTTTTGATCGACGATGTTGTTTTGCTGGTTGTAGCCGACGAGAACATCGCTACACATGGCCCGAGGGTCGTCTGCATCGCGGGAGCTAGGGGCCAGCGGATTCGCAAAGGCAGGCAGTCCAGCGGAGAGGGCCACAGCGGTAGTAAGGGAAAAAAGGATGGTGCGTTTCATGACTTGTATCTCCTGTGTGTTGTTTGAATCCATTGGTTTGAATCCATGTGACTATAATCTCGCCAACCCACCGTTGAGACAGTGACGCGTCTCCCGAAGGAATAGTGATATTTCTGAGCGTTTTTGGTGATGTAGAAAGACCCCGTTTTGTGACGGGGGTCAACAAAGTCCGTTGAGAAGCTTGAGCAGGATGCCTAGATCTCAGAGATTAGAGTTCTGACACTGGCATCAGCATCAAAGCCTGCTCTATCGACATTCAGCCACTAAAGTATCTAGAGCCTGCTGCATCTGCTCATGGACCTGTTGATAGCAGGCTGCGACATAGTTGCGATCGCGCATCACCTCAGCGCCATATCGCTCAAACACAATCGGTGGACAGACTCGCGTATGAATCTGAATCGGTAGGGGGATATTCATTAACGGGCCAATCGATAACCCCCAAGGCAATCCCAAATAAATGGGAAACACCTGTGGATCAATCCCTAAAAACCACGGCATCCCCCACTCATGGAGCTGCTGCATCAGCGGATAAATATCAGCCAACACGCAGAGGGTCTCATGGGCACCATAGGAAACCACGGGCACAATGGGTACCTGTTCCCGAAGCGCTAGCTTAATAAAACCCGTTCGACCAGCGAGGTGAATTTTGTGGCGATCGCAATAGGGCCGAAATACATCCTGAGCGCCCCCCGGATAGACCATCACCGCTGCGTCGCGCTGCAGCGCTGCGATCGCCATTTTCGGGTGCGCCACCACCGCACCGATTTGGGCGAAAAGCTGCGTCACCTCTGGATTAAATTTTTCAAAACCCTTCCACATCGCTGGGTGCAAAAGACCATAGGCCAACCGTTCAGCGCCAAATCGTTTAAACCAGTCATACATCACCATATGGACATCAGGTGCCGCTAGTCCACCATTGTGAGACCCCACCCACAGCATTGGCC
>JBAUJD010001004.1:0-2147 GCA_049683515.1 Thermosynechococcaceae cyanobacterium
GCTTCTAGCTCAGGGAATGAGAATGAGTCGGAAAAATCTTGATGAATGGATTGATTCTTTTATGATGAGGAACCTCAAAATGCATCAACTCTCAATTGTGATTGAAAAAGACGAATTCGGCTATTACGCTTACTGTCCGGCCTTAGAAGGTTGCCAAACCCAGGGTGACTCTATCGAAGAAGCGCAAGCCAATATCAAAGAAGCTATTTCGCTATATCTATCGACACTCTCTGAAGCTGAGAAACAAGAGGTCTTTGGACGGGAATTAACCACAGTCGTCATGGAGGTTCAGGTTGCCTAAACGACCCAGGCTCACAGCTTCTGAAGCCGAACGTCTTGTCTTGAAAGCTGGTTTTAAGTTGCTTAGAAGTGAAGGCAGTCACCGCATCTATGGCAAAAACAGACTGAGGGTGGTCATTCCATTTCATGCTGGCAAAATCTTACATCCCAAAATTATCAAACAAATTCTGAAGGCGATTGAAGCCGATGAATCGTAAACGTATTGTTTAAACAGGAATCAACATGCAACTCGAAATCCATATTCTGCAAAGCTTCCCGCCTGCGAACCTAAACCGTGACGAAAACGGAATGCCAAAGTCTACCGTATTTGGTGGTCGTCCCCGTGCTCGAATTTCTAGCCAGTGCCAAAAACGAGCGGTGCGGCTGTTCTATCAAGAACACTCAGATATTGACCCGACAAATTTTGCCCAGCGTTCCCGCGCTTGGATGCCAGAGTTAAAGCAATTACTAACCAATGCCGATATCCCTGAAGCCGAAGCAGAAATTGCTGCCAAGCTAGCGCTTGAGGTGCTGGGCGCGAAAATCGAGGGCGATAAGGTTGAATCGAAAACGATTCTGTTTTTGGGACGAACTGAAATTGAGGCGGTTGCCAATATTCTGATTCAGAACTGGGATGCGATCTCACCCAATCTCACAGGAGACAAGCCCGCATTACCAGCGAAAGATCCCAATATTGCCAAAATTATCGAAAAAGCGCTCGCTGAGAGTAATAAACCTGGAGACGTAGCCCTGTTTGGCCGCATGATGGCAGCGTTGCCCACCGTCAATGTCGATGCCTCGGTACAGATGGCCCATGCAATCAGCGTCAATCGGCTTCAGCAAGAGTTTGATTTCTTTACTGCTGTTGATGACCTGGGGGCCAGCGATGATCAAGGAGCCGACCACATTGGTGAAACGGGCTATAACAGCTCGGCCTACTATCGCTTTACGACCCTGGATACTGAGCAACTGCAGCGAAATCTGGGCAGCGATGAACAGATCAAAACGATTGCTGACGCCTTTGCAGAAGCCTTCTGCAGAGCGATTCCAAACGGGCATCAAAATGCGTTTGCAGCCCATAGTTTACCCGCTGCGGTGATGATGGTGGTGCGGAAGGGTCAGCCGATTTCACTGGTGGATGCCTTTGAAGATCCGGTGGCTCCTAGAGGGGGTAAGAGCTTACTCGAAAATGCTGTCGCCAATCTAGATAGCCATTGGGCCGACCTGAGCAAAATGTATGGCGAGAAATCCATTACCTACAAAGGCATTGTTACCCGCGCCCAGCTTGCAGAGCAGCTCCAACACCTTGCCGACTGCGAAAAGCCTTCTTTAGATGTGTTGATTAAAGAAGCGATCGCCCATGCCTTCCCCGGAGGCCAATAACTATGCCGACTCTTTTGCTGAGGATGCGCGCTCCGATGATGAGTTGGGGTGACCATAGCCGCTTCACGATCCGCGATACCCGTCGCGAACCCACTAAATCTGCTGTGATTGGCCTGCTGTGTGCGGCCCTCGGTCGCCCCCGTTGGGAGCCGGTTCATGACCTTGCCACTCTCAAAATGGGGGTGCGGGTCAATAAAGAAGGGCTAGTCCAGCGCGATTATCACACCATTATGGACAGCATTAAGTCCAGTGGCGGCAGGGGCAATACGGTGCTGAGCGATCGCTACTACGTTGCTGATGCTGATTATCTCGTCGGGCTAGAGGGGGATGCAGCCCAGCTCACAGAACTGGATCGCGCCCTACAAACGCCCTGCTGGCAGCTTTACTTTGGTCGCAAAAGTTTTGTGCCCAGTCGTCCGGTCTGCATTGCAGTGAACGACTTGCCTTTAGAAGCAGCCCTCAAGCAGCATCCCTATGAGTTAAGG
>JBAUJD010001005.1:0-4076 GCA_049683515.1 Thermosynechococcaceae cyanobacterium
CTATTAAGCCCCTCACCGTAATTAAAAAAGTTGTCCGAACCCACTACCGGAGTGTGCGGCGGCTGACGGAGTACCCTGCCCGTCGCTTACTGCAGGTAGAGGCCTATCGAGAAGACTATCAGCTTCAGCTTTTAGAGTCTTTGAACCAAATCGATAATTTGCTGGAATACGTCACTTTTAAAGAACTGAAGGCTGAAATTATTCAAGATGTGAGCTGGCTGCTGCGGGAATTTATTGGTTTAAAGCCCCAGATTAACCCTAATTTCTTTAAGGTTGGCCCCGCCATTCGCGCCGATATTTCGTTCAAGACGATGGTGGATCAGTTCGACAGCATGGAACACAGCCAAACGTTCTATGAGCAAAAATGCTTCCGACTGCTCGGTAATGCCTATGTTCATTTGCTAGAAGAGGCTGAGTTTGATCTCGCTTCGCTTTGTGTTTCAGAGATGAGCAAGATTGGTCTTAAGGCTTTGGCGATCAATGATGATCGACTGCTCGATGTGTTGATTATTCGGTTTAACACGCTGTGCCGCTTTGCCCTCAAGCATGGCATCAAACACAATGAGGCTCGCAATTTATATAATCTAGCCTTTCACTACCGGACCTTTATTACCAGCCTGATCGGCAGCAATAAACTGCAGCAGGCTCAAGATAGCTTTATTTATCTGCGCCGCTACGGTAATGAAGCCTATCGGTACGGTAGCGACAGTTCTGCGATGTATTTCATTGTCGATGTAATAGCCGCTGAAATGAAGAAGATTTTAATCTTGGCCTACCAGCAGAGCTGGCCCCTAGAGATTCAGGCTCGTCTGCTGGACGAGATGCTCCAGGTGGACAGCCCCCCAGAAATTGATGAAGAGAATCCTGAGCAGTCCCATCTTAATAGTGGGGTGAGGACGCTCCAGATCGGGTTAGCGCTGTTTTATCTCAAGGCTGACCAGCGAGATTTTGCGCACCGCATCGTGATTGATATTTTGGATGATTTGAAGATTCTGGGTAAGGATCGATTTGCACAGGCCATTGAGAGAACCTGCGATCGCATCCGTCAATCTCAGCCCGACTTTTGGGAAGATACCGACCGAGGTAACACAAACCTCTACTACACCCCCGATCACGATCAGCTTGATGCCTTTGGAGAATTATTGAATGCTGCGATCGCACAGAGCAAAGCCTGAGCCGTGTAGTCCTGGGGGTACACCACCGGGGCAACGATCATTTGCGTGTGGAACAACGACTCAAGAGATAAAGATCTCAGCTTCTATTTGACCGAAGCATGTTGTTCTCAATGCTGTTTGTTCAGAACAAATAATGAGTGGCTTGATCGACCTCATTCACCAGCAGGTTTTGAGATCGGATCAAACCGTTCTGGTATGACCTACGGGCGGAACCCCTTCCCTGTTTAGCCATCCAGAGAGATTGCTTTAGATTTTTTATAGATTATCTTGGCGCTTTTCTTGTTTTACTAGATAAGTAATGAGGCCAAAGGCAACGCAGAACTCGACGGCGAGGGTTGCCCAGAAGATAGCGGAAGTAGGCTCAGAAAACATAATTCAAATCCAGTACTGCGAACGGTTTCATTCTATTTAATTTTTCCCGAAAAAGAATGAGAAAACGTCGGTGAATGCACCCAAGTTTTCTAAGAAAAATCGATTTGACTTGAAGTTTTACAACAGGACTATTGTGCTTTGTGGGGAAGCCTTGAGTTTTGTAAGCAACTCATAGCCCCCCGATCAGCATTAAGGGCCACAGAATGAGGCCGAATAGAGCGAGGACAGAGCATCCGAGCGTTAGGGCAAGACTGACAGTTGCAATAGCCCAGTTTGTTTGATGAACTTGACGCACCGAGCCAGCTACGGTAATCAATGCGCCTAGTATCAGAGACAGAGTAAATAGATTGCCCAGGGCAGGGGAGAGTTTCGTCAGAGAAAGGGCTGGGCCTGAAAGCAATAGCGGCCATCCCCCTCGGAGAACAGCCTGAAAAGTCTGGCTGCTGGTGCCTTGCCCCCCTAAAAACTGGGCGCAGAAATGTAGAGAGGTAGACAGCCAGAAGCAACCCAACAGACCCGCCCCACAAAAGAGCAGCAGCAGCAGCACAAATCCAAAAATGCCAAAATGAGCCGCCCCTGCTGTATTGAGGGTGAGGACCAAGAGGGTCAACAAGCCAATGCTAAGGCTAATCATTGGGGTGAGGGGGACTTCACCCGGCTTGAAGATAGTGCTGTAGAAGGTATTTAACATTGCATCACTCCATCAAGGCGAGGGGCACTTTTTGCCAGCGCGCAAACTGAGCTTGCTGCTGATAGCCCGGTAGCCACTGTTCGAGCGAGGTCGATAGAGAGTCGTTTAATAGCTGCTGCAGAACGCCACTGCCTTTGCCGTAGGGTTTTACCCGAGGCTCTCCCTTGATTTTGGCGAGTTCTGCCACTTTATCGAGGGCGTCGGCATAGTTGCCGAGAGAGTCGGCTAAGCCGACCTTTTGGGCCTGAATGCCGGTGAAGATGCGGCCATCGGCAAGGGGCTTTAGCTTTTCGAGCGGCATCTTACGTCCTTCTACAATGGACTTGAGAAACTGCTCATAGGATTCGGTGACAATGCCCTGCAGAATCTCTGTTTCACCCGGTTTAGGGTCGCGATAGGGTGACAGGATATCTTTGTACTGACCGCTTTGAAAGGTCTTATTCTCAACACCCACTTTATCGAGCAGTGAAGAGAGGTTCTGAGTGCGAATAATGACGCCAATAGAGCCGGTGACGGTGGTGGGATTGGCGACAATGTGGTCGGCTGCGCTGGCAACAAAGTAGCCGCCTGAAGCCGCAACATCCCCTAGGGTTGCAACAATTTTGATATCTGTTTCTTTGCGCGCCCGCATGAGTTCGTCATAAATTGCCTGGGAGGCGGCGGCGGTGCCACCAGGGCTGTTAATGCGAAGCAAGATGGCTTTAACACCATCTTCACGCGCTTCTCGAATGCCGGCGATGACAGCGTTGGAGCTAACGCCGCTACTGCTGCTAAAAGGGCCACCAGCAGGGCTATCGCTAATGCCACCATAGATATCAAAGACGGCGACTTCGGCTGGCAAAGCGCTCGATAGACCGCCCGAAGAGCTATCAATGCTGCCCCCTAGCCAGTTACCAAAGGCAGAGATGAGGCACAGTGTGATTAAGGCAATGGCAAAGATGCGATCGCGACGCATGGTTATCCTTTATTAAGGGGTAGACAGATTGAAAAATGCTGGTAATCGGTAACGGGTGATGAGGAATAGGCTTACAAGTTGCCATTACCCATCACCGATTACCCATTACCCCTCTTCAACAACCGATGCTTCAGCATCACCATCAACCTCCTCACTGGCCTCGTCCTCTTCATCTGGGGGGACTAAAGCAACCGCAGCGATAAAGTCATCTTCATCAAGGCGTTGAACTCGAACCCCTGTCGCAGAACGGGACTGAGACGAAATATCGATCGCAGCTTGGCGAATAATCACGCCGCGACTGGTGACCAACATCAGCTCGTCTTCAGCATTAACAACCCGCAAGGTCGCCAACTGATCTTGCTTTTGCTTACCTTTTTTAGCCTTGAATTTAGTGGCAATCAATCCTTTACCGGCTCGATTCTGGAGTCGGAATTGCCCAACTGGCACTCGCTTGCCATAACCGTTGGTGGTAATGACCAAAATCCAGGGGCCGGGAGTCTCGGGTACTTCTTCTTCAACAACGTCATCAATATCTGGCTCATCCCCTGTCTCGGCAAGCCCCGCAATCACGGCACTAGGCAAGATATCAATACCAATCAGTTCATCGCCATCTCGCAAATTCATCGATCGCACCCCCCTAGTTGCTCTCCCTAGCGGACGAAGCTGTTGATGGTCGGCCCTAAAGTGAATCGCCATGCCGAGGCGTGACCCAATCACGATGCTGTCATCGACACGAGCACGACGCACCCAGCGCAACTGGTCGCCTTCTTCGAGTGAAATCGCGATTAAACCATTAGAGCGAATATTGCCAAAGGCAGATAATGCTGTCTTTTTGATGAACCCACCAGAGGTCATCATTACCAAGAATTCGTCTTCGCTAAAT
>JBAUJD010001006.1:0-12790 GCA_049683515.1 Thermosynechococcaceae cyanobacterium
CAAATGACGATCAACGACATTAAATTGAGTGAGCAGAGCCACGTGGGTAGGCGCAAGATCGGCCACAAATAAATCGGTGTCGTAGGGCAAGAAGGGATTTTGCTTATGCTTGGGAGTTTTGCTGGCCGCCTGCTTGCGGACGACATTACTAGAGATCCGGACGACAAAATTGAGTCCCCCCTGCTCTAGTTGTTCATCGATGGTGGGTATAGACAACAGTGCTCCATAGGCCAACGCTTCAGTTGTTCGCTGGGTGATGCAGTCCCATAATGAGCGAACCGGCAACTGATTTGAAGATAGGTCTGAGTTGGGCACCATGAAAGTCTCCGTCACAGCATGGAGTTACTAATATACTCCCAGGTTTGCCTACTATAAGCCTCTTAGTCTTGGAGCTGTTTAAGAGCTGAGATTGCATATACTCTAGCCCTCATAACGGCCTCAACCGAAAAGGGTAATCGCTCCTCTTTTGCAATCTAATAGTGCTTGCCCCCACTCCCAAATAGAGATTTCATAGTTGTGGAAAAGGTACAAATGCTTAGGGTTTTGTGTTGCAATGATCACTTCGTCAAAGAAATTTTTCTGCGATAAGGCTTGGGCCATAAGAATTACATCAATATCTAACCTTGCGTTGCTGGTCGTTGGTTTTCCCGTTTTCCTACACCATGCCCAAAGCTCAGCGGCTAAAATCAAATCCTCGGAGCCGAGAGGAATGAACTGATCTCTCTGATTATATTTGTCAAGTACTCTTATTGATTTGCTTAGTCCTTCCAGTAAAAAGTTTCGCCTGATTTCATAGGCAATGATTTCGGGAACAGCTAATACGATTTTTTCTTTCTTAAGAAAATTTGCGAATAATTGCGTTTGTTTTGTTAGCTTGATGTTGCAGGTCGATCCTAATGGACCACTATCGAGTAGAACAATTGTCTTCATTAAGCGCTGAGTCTTTTCATGACTCTTTCATAAGCCTCTGCTTCTTGAGCCGTCATCTCTTCAGCATCGTCCAGATCTGAGATCATTGAATTGAGCTTTGCTTCTTCTTTAGGCCAATTAGATCTCGTTTTCCTTTCGTTCCCAATCTTCCATAGAATAAATCCGCAACAGCTTCTCAATACAGACATTTCTAAGGATATATTCTCGATATTGATTTTGAGTTCTTTAAAAGTCGCGGGATCTAATTCTGTTTTCGCTACAAAATACAGCCAATCTAAAGCCTCTATACTAAAATAATCGTAATAAGCATCAAGAGCTGACATCCAAAGCAGGTAGGCATCTAAAATCTTCCCCATCGGACGTTCAGGATCATGATTTTCTTTTTTTCTGACATAAGAAAACCCAAGATTTATTTGTGTTGTAACGACAAGCTTCTTTCGAAAGTCGGACAAAAAATCAGTTAACTCTTCATCTTTGTGTTTGTCAAAGCAATTGTTTTCTTGAAGAAGCTGCATCAAATCGCCACAGAGAAGAGCTGCATCTCCATATTTATCTGCCCGCTTTTCATCGTCTTCAGTTATCCCACGTGCCTCTGAAACAGACGAAAGGATTCTCTTGAACAATTGAGTCGCTTGGGATCTCGGCGACTTTTCTTCTTTCGCTATATTTTGCCAACTGTGTACAAAGTTCTCAAGAACAATAAAATCGCTCATGACTAGATGAGGGTTAGCAAGACCATCTGGCACCCTAGGAGAGTCAGTTAGAGTATGTAAATAGGTGGGCGGAAATAAATTTAAAGTAGATGGAGGTTGCATCGAATCCTTAAACTCAGCCTCCACAAGGGTTTGGAAGCTCCAGTCTGTCTTAAACATAGTTGAGTCTCCCTACTTGCAAACATTGCAATGTCTTTTTTCTGCCCAATAGAAATAGAACACAGCGCTTTCCTCTGCCAAGATTTTTTGAGTCTTCTTTATCTCTATCTAAATTGATTATAGACTCCATCAATAGACAGAAGCTGTTGAAGATCACTCGTTGCGCTGGCTGCGCTGCTACATTCGGGTTCTCTCTGCCTCACTATTTTATCGTCACCACTCCTGCAAGGCTGTTGCGATTCCTGCTGCCAACTCGGGTGTGATCGTACTGTCGTTTGTGAGTGTTTGGAGCTGTTCGTAAACCTCGCTGATCTCCAAATGCTTAAGAGCTGCGATCGCATGTAACCTCACGCCCAGATCTGGCTGGGCCAATAACCCAATCAGTGGCTCTAGTGCCTCCGGTTGTCCGAGCTGACCCAAGGCCGTTGCAATCGATTGCAAAATGACCAGTGGCTGGGGCCGCTTTAAGATCTCTAGCAGAATCTGGGTCGCGAATGGCTGCTGCGTTTGAGCCGTTGCGATCGCATCGACACACACCCGCACAAGATCGGTCGACTCTCTAATTCCCGATAACTTCAACGCCTGCTGCAAATATTCCAGAGCCTGACGATGGCCTATCCCTCCCAAAGACTGAATAATGGTTCGTTTCAGCGGCAGAGGACAATCTGTATTTAAACGATCTAGCAAAGGTGGGGCCAACCCTAATCGTCCCAAAGCCAACGCAGCCTGTTGACCCACGAGTAAACTGGCATCCTGCAGTAAAGGCTGAATCATCGCACCTCCATCCAGCGCTTCTTGAGGCCGATACCCCAATCCAGTCACCGCGATCTGCCGTACGCGAGGGCTAGGATCATGCAACCCCTGAATCAAAGCGGGTATGACCTGAGGCCGATGGAAAGCGCTGAGAGCCTCCATTGCAGTAGCCCTGATCTCTGCCTGCTCATGCTGAGCGGCCTGAAGCAGCAGTGGAATCGTTTTTTCATCTCGAATATGGGCCAGTGCCTGAATCGCAGGCAGCGTCGTTTGATGGTTCTGTAGATAAATCTCTAAAGCAGGAATTGCCGCAGCCCCCATGCTTCCCAGAGTCTCTGCAGCAACTTCGCCAATCTCATCATCTTCAGTGGTACAGAGCAACGTCGCCAATGCCATCAGCGCATCGGGATGCTGAAATTCACCCAGCGTCCGAGCAGCAACCCACTGCAGCTCTAGATCAGAGTCGGGGTTCTGTAAAAGCTCAGCTAAAGGGGCGATCGCACACTCTCCAAAACTCGACAACGCTTTGGCCGCATCCCAACGATCATGGAAATCGCCCGATTGCAGAACCTCAAGTGCAGCAGTCAGCGTAGACATATCGTGGCTCACATCAGAGACTAACTTCTTCTATATGCACTGGACTACAGAAACAATGCGATTCTTACATGTTGATTTTGCATAGCGGCACTGCACGTTTTTCATAAGATCTTAACATTTGGTAGTAATCGCTACGAACCTCATCAATGAGCATCGCTATGTTGTTGTTCAATGAGTTTTTATTTCTGGGCATGTATCTTCGGTCTGGTTTATAACCCATTAGCAGAGCACCTTTAGGGAGTGACCCGCTTTGACTACGACCATTAACCTGTCAGAAAAGCTGAATAAGTTTGAGCGCTACAAAGTCGAAAAAGACGGTCTGGCGGTGAAGGAAGAGCTAGATCACTTTGCTCAAATTGGCTGGGAAGCCATGGATGAGACCGATTTAACCCAGCGTCTCAAGTGGCTAGGGATTTTCTTCCGGCCCGTCACCCCTGGCAAATTCATGTTACGGCTGCGGATGCCCCACGGCTGTATCACCAGCGGCCAAATGCGAACGTTGGGTGAGATTGTGCAACGTTATGGTGATGACGGTAATGCCGATATTACAACCCGCCAGAATCTGCAGCTTAGGGGCGTTCGTCTAGAAGATATCCCTGATATTTTTCAGCGTTTAGAGTGCTCTGGCCTCACCAGCATTCAGTCAGGCATGGACAACGTTCGTAATATTACCGGCTCGCCTGTAGCCGGTTTAGATGCCGATGAGCTGATTGATACGCGGGGCTTGGTCCGTAAGGTCCAGGACATGATTACCAATAACAGTAAAGGGAATCTCTCGTTTACCAATCTGCCCCGCAAGTTTAATATCGCGATCGCAGGTTGCAGAGATAACTCCGTCCACGCTGAAATCAACGACATTGCCTTTGTCCCCGCCTACAAAAACAAAAAACTAGGCTTCAATGTTTTGGTAGGTGGTTTCTTCTCCGCCAAGCGCTGCGCCCCGGCTATTCCCCTAGATGTCTGGATAGAGCCGCTGGATGTCGTGGCAATCAGTGAAGCGATTCTGGTTATCTTTCGAGACCACGGTCCGCGAGGTAAGCGTCACCAATCGCGCCTCATGTGGCTGATTGAAGACTGGGGCATGGAAAAGTTTCGAGCTGCGGTTGAAAACCACATTGGCTGTGACTTAGAAACCGCTGCCCCCAAAGATGAAATCCTGTGGGACAAGCGCGATCACATCGGCGTTCACGCTCAAAAACAGCCCGGATTAAATTTCGTAGGGCTTCATATTCCTGTCGGTCGCCTCTACGCCGCCGAAATGTTTGACTTGGCACGGCTGGCAGACGTCTACGGCAGCGGTGAAATCCGACTCACCGTTGAGCAGAACGCCATTATTCCTAATATCCCCGACTCACGTTTGGGTGCGTTCTTGCGGGAGCCACTATTAGAAGCCTTTTCCGCTAGCCCCAAGCCCCTAGCCCGTGCCTTGGTATCCTGCACCGGCAGTCAGTTTTGTAAGTTCGCATTGATTGAAACTAAAAATCAAGCGACCGCACTGATTGACGAACTCGATCAGGCACTCAACGTCCCTCAGCCCGTTCGCATTCACTGGACCGGCTGCCCCAACTCCTGCGGTCAGCCTCAGGTTGCAGATATTGGTCTGATGGGCACTAAAGCCCGTAAAGACGGTAAGACGGTTGACGCCGTCAATATTTATATGGGCGGCACCGTCGGCAAAGATGCCAAACTCGGCGAATGCGTCCAGCAAAGTGTCCCTTGCGAAGATCTCAAAGACGTTCTCACAGGCATTCTCACTGAAAAATTTGGCGCACAGCCCAGCACTTCAAACGGCAGTTTACCAACAGCCCGACTGACTCGCCAGCGGTCCGCCGGACTAACGATTGTCGCCAAGCTACCTGCGGCCTCTCCCGCGCTCCCCTCTCATAGGTCGGATAATATATCCGCTCCGGTCCCTAGCGCCCCTGCAGCGCCCCCGCAACCGGCTGTGGTCTGTATTGCAGGCCAAGCCATTGAAGGGGATAACAGCCAAACCCTTCTTGAGTTTGCCGAAGGGGCCGGTGTCGCCATTGAAAGTAGTTGTCAGTCTGGCAGTTGTGGCACCTGCAAGAAGAAGCTTCTAGAGGGAGATATTTCCTATGCAGGAGATCCCGACGGTTTAGAAGATCACGAGCAAGCTGCAGGATACATTCTCACCTGCATTGCGCATCCTGTGGGGCGAGTCGTGCTCACTGACTGAGAGCCTCACCTTAGAAATTGCTCAGCTTTAAGGTCTGCGAGCAGAGAGCCTCAGCCATCTATGGGAGTTAGATCGGCTGCTCACACATTTAAGTTTTATTGAACAGGAGACGAGTCCATGCTCACTGAATTGTGGTCCTTTAAGGGCCGCTACAAGATCTTACATTTAACCTGGTTTGCTTTTTTCCTGAGTTTTGTGGTCTGGTTTAACCTACCGCCGTTTGCCACCACTATTCAGCAAGAATTTGGTCTATCACCCCAGCAACTACAAACGCTAGGGCTTTGTAACGTAGCGCTAACGGTTCCGGCTCGAATCTTGATCGGGATGGTGTTAGATCGCTACGGTCCTCGTTTGACCTACTCTGTGCTGCTCATGTATGCCGCGATTCCCTGTCTTATTTTTGCCACAGCAACGGGCTTCACACAACTGGTAATCGGTCGTTTGTTAATGGGGATTGTCGGTGCTGGTTTTGTGATCGGCATCCGCATGACGGCAGAATGGTTCCCACCGAAAGAGGTCGGGACTGCAGAGGGAATCTACGGCGGCTGGGGGAACTTTGGCTCTGCGTTTTCAGCCTTTACGATGGTTATTTTTGCCGTCATCCTCAGTAGCATCATTCCGGGTTCCTTTAACTTCGGTGAGCCTCAATCTTTCAAAATTCTGTTTTTCCCTGAGTTCAGTAGTGCAGTGCTCAATTGGCGGGCTGCTATTGCTGGCTCAGGCATCGTTGCAGCTATCTACGGCTTTATTTACTACAACAATGTTCAAGATACGCCAACGGGCAAAGTCTACCAGCGTCCGCCCAGCGCTCGGGGCATGGAAGTCACCTCGGTTCGTGACTTTTGGTTCTTGATGGCAATGAATATTCCTTTGACTGCCATTTTGATGGTGCTGGCATGGCGACTTCAAAAAGTGGGTTTCCTCAATAACAGCGGTATGGTAATCGCATGGCTAGGTCTGATTGGTTTGTACCTATTCCAGTCCTATAACTGCTGGAGCGTCAATAAAGATCTGCTGGCTGGTCGCAAGCGATATCCCCCCGAAGATCGGTTCAAGTTTAAGCAGGTTGCAATTTTAGAACTTACCTATATTGTGAACTTCGGCTCTGAGCTAGCGGTGGTCACCATGCTGCCAGCATTCTTTGAGGGCACCTTTGGCTTAGATAAAGCAACAGCCGGTATTATTGCCGCTAGTTTTGCCTTCATGAACCTCGCGGCTCGCCCAGGGGGCGGCATTATTTCAGACCGTCTAGGAAGCCGCAAGTGGACGATGATCGTCCTTTTGGTCGGTATGGGAATTGGCTATCTACTGCTGGGAAATGTGAACGGCGGCTGGTGGTTGCCCGGTGCAATTATGCTGACAATGGCTTGTTCTTTCTTTGTCCAGGCTGCTGAAGGTGCAACTTTCGCCATCGTTCCTTTAGTGAAGCGTCGCGTTACGGGTCAAATTGCGGGGAACGTGGGTGCCTACGGTAATGTGGGTGCCGTTGCCTACCTTACGACTCGCCTTTTACTGACGGAAAGCTTTGGCGGTGGCACGCCTAATCCTGGCCCTGAAGTGATTGCCAGCGTCGATGCAGCCTTCTTCCAGATTCTTGGAGTGGCTGGATTGGTTGTCGCCTTCCTGTGTTGGTTCTTTTTGGAAGAGCCTCAAGGTTCATTTGATGAACTCCATGAAGGAGAAGAAAGCTATGCTGCTGCTCCGGCTCAGGTTCGCACCAATGTTTAGCCTCTCAATCTGTCTCCGATGAGACAACTTCTGTGACTGACATTCAGCATGATGTGGCCTAGGCTCCGTGATGCTGAATTTCCCTTTTATGATCTGCTGTTATCCGAATTAACTATGGTGACACCAACGAAGACGTTATGTCCTTACTGCGGTGTGGGTTGTGGGTTAGAAGTACTCCCCCCTGCTTTACCTGATAAGCCGGTGACTCGTGATTCACTAGGGAATCCGATGTGGCAGGTGAGAGGCGATCGCAACCATCCTTCTAGCAAAGGTCAAGTCTGCGTCAAGGGTGCCACCATCGCTGAATCGATGGAGAAGGATCGGCTTAAAGTCCCGATGATGCGAGAGTCTCTTGATCAACCCTTTCGCGAGGTCTCTTGGAATGAGGCGCTTGATCGCATTGCCACGACCATCAAGAAAGTGAAGGCAACTCAAGGCGTGGACGCCATCTGTATGTATGGGTCTGGTCAATTTCAAACCGAAGACTATTACATTGCCCAAAAGCTGATCAAAGGCTGTTTGGGTACCAATAATTTTGATGCCAACTCGCGCCTGTGTATGTCTTCAGCCGTGGCGGGTTATATCCAAAGCTTTGGCTCCGATGGCCCCCCAGCCTGCTATGACGATCTTGAAGAAACCGACTGTGCGTTTCTGATTGGCACCAATACTGCAGAATGCCACCCCATTGTCTTTAATCGGCTTAGCAAATATCACAAGAAAAATCGCAACGTCAAACTGATTGTGGTGGATCCGCGCAAAACCGCCACGGCTAAGAATGCTGATTTGCACCTAGCCATTCGACCGGGTAGCGATATTAACTTGCTCAACGGCATTGCCCATCTGCTCCTGCGTTGGGACAAGTTAGACCCTGTGTTTATTGACGAATGCACCAATGGATTTGCCCAATTTGCCCAAGTCGTTCAGGACTATCCGCCAGAGCTTGTCGCCCGGGACTGCGGCATTCGGGTTGACGAGCTAGAGAAAGCGGCCCGCTACTGGGGTAACTCCAAAAAAGTACTCTCGCTGTGGTCGATGGGCATCAATCAATCCTCTGAGGGGACAGCGAAGGTCCGCACCATTATTAACCTGCACCTGATGACGGGCAATATAGGTAAGCCGGGGGCCGGTCCCTTTTCATTGACCGGCCAACCCAATGCAATGGGCGGTCGAGAAGCCGGAGGACTATCCCACATTTTGCCGGGATATCGCGTCATTAAAAACCCAGAGCATCGTCAAGAGGTTGAGCAAGCCTGGAAGTTACCGAAGGGGAGTATTTCCCCCGATCCAGGTCTGGCTGCCTGGGACATGATTGTGGCGCTAGAGCAAGGAGCGGTTGGCGTGTTTTGGGTGGCGGCGACCAACCCTGCGGTGAGTATGCCAGATATTGAACGGACTAAGGCTGCACTGCGAAAGTCGCCATTCACTGTCTACCAAGACGCTTACTACCCCACTGAAACAGCAGAGTTTGCCCATGTGTTGCTCCCTGCGGCTCAGTGGGGAGAAAAGGCGGGTATTATGACGAATTCTGAGCGAGTGGTCACCTATTGTCCGAAGTTCCGTAACTTAACTTGGGATGCCAGAGCAGACTGGGAGATTTTTGCAGAGGTGGGCCGTCGCTTGGGCTATGAGAAAGAATTTGATTTTGCCAGTTCTGCAGAGGTCTACGATGAGTTTGTGCAACTGACGCGAGATCGCCTCTGCGATATGACGGGCCTGAGCCACGAGCGTTTGCAAAACCAAGGCCCGATTCAGTGGCCCTGCCCCCAGTGGGAGATGGATCCGAAGCCATCGGGTCAAAGGCTATACACTAATCATCGCTTCCCCACACCTGATGGACGCGCCAAGTTTAGCGCCTTCCATGCCAAGGGATTAGCAGAACCGCCCGATCCTGATTTCCCGCTGGTGCTGACGACGGGGCGACTCTATGGTCACTGGCATACCCAAAGCCGCACAGGGCGGATTCCGAAAATCGTCAAAATGCATCCAGAACCCTTTCTAGAGATTCATCCCCGTGATGCTCAGAATCTTGGGATTGATGAGGGGGAGTGGTTGGAGGTGCGATCGCGCCGGGGCAAAGTCAAGCTTCCGGCTTTGATTACAAAAGCGATCGCACCCGGTACGGTCTTTATGCCGATGCATTGGGGCGCGCTGTGGGCTGACGATGCGGAAGTGAATGCGTTGACCCATCCTGAAGTTTGCCCTATTTCTTTAGAGCCAGAACTCAAAGCCTGTGCTGTGCAAGTTATTCCGGCAAAAAAGTCTAGAGGGGAGTTTGCCTCTCAGGCACAGACCTCTGACAGAAATAGCCCCTCAACCCCAGCTTCAATGGGTCAGTCCTCATACTCAGGCATCGCTTAGGTCAACAGAGCCCACTCAGTTGCTGCCGCCTCTTCAATACCTACGCTTACTCTTTGGAGCAGCTCAAAAATCGTGGAGAGGAAGCTGTCAGGTCGTTTGGCCATACGTCTTGTGCTGAATCGCTCATAGACCAAGTACTGTAGTATATACCTGACAAGCGGCTGTACCGGACGTTCGAACAACACTGCTGCGGCTTTATTTTTTCTTTCCGCTCATGCCGGTGCCCCAAACCATAATGTTCAAATATCAGGAAATGATGGCTCTAAAAGCTATCGGCTGCATTGGTTATGCCCTCTACTCGCATATTGTTTATAGCGACCGAGTGTGCTCCGCGCCCTTTGAAATGTGAGCTGGCAGATCTCCCATTTCAGATCATCAAGAAGTTAGCAAAAACCTGTCTTAGCCAAATTTGGTTTAGCTCGATTCTGCCCTTAAACATTGCAATCTCTATGACCACGACGATTCACCCTGCCACAAACCTGACCACACGTACCTTTGCCTCAGTTACCATTCTGCTGGCTTCTCTAGGCATTGCCTACGTTCCTATTCCGGGGCTGCAGCAGACCATTGTGGTGGTGAGCGGTACCGAACTACAGGAACCTCTGCAGAAGCTGCAAGAGCGTTTCCAGCAGGCCAATCCTTCCATTCAGGTCGATCTCAAGTTTCAAGGATCTCAAGATCTCGTCAATAACTACATTGATGATAAAGATGAATTTAAACCAACTGTTCTGATTCCCGCCAACGGTGAACTGCTCAAAGAACTAGAGTCTCGCTGGCAGTCTCAGCAGAGTGGTGCTGCATTCCAGGGAAAACCTCAGCCCATTGCTAAGACTCGACTGGTTGCGATCGCATGGCCCCAACGCGGCAAAGCGCTATTCCCCAACGGCACCTTCCAATGGTCGCGCCTCGAAGAAGCCCTGCAAAAACGGAACTGGTCTACGATTGGTGGCTCTAAAGACTGGGGCAGCTTTGACTTCATTACCACTGACCCAACGCGCTCTAATAGCGGTCAACTGACTCTCAGCCTGTGGGCGCAGGATAAGGTGGGCACCTCAAACCTCAATCCTGCCAATCTCGCTAGCCCCGCTGTTCAAACGCTGGTGAGTGAGATTAAGCGATCGGTGTATCAGCCGCCGCGATCAACAGACGTGTTGCTGCGGGAGTTCATTACCCGTGGCCCCAACGATGCCGATATCGCCACCGTTTATGAAAGCATTGCTCTCTACCGCTGGAGCCAGTCTAAAACCTCACGGGGTGAAGCCTACCAGATTTACTATCTCAACCCCACCATCGAAACCGTGGCGACCGCAGCCATTCTGCGGCGTGACGTTAGTGAGGGGCAAGCCAAAGCGGCTCAGACTTGGCTGAAGTTTCTGGCTGAGTCGGACCAGCAGGCGGTGTTTATTGAATATGGGTTTCGACCGATAACCCCCGGAGTCAAGATAGAAGCGGTGCCGAATAATCCTTGGCAGCAGAACATTCCAGGGGCAAAAGTAGACTTCAATGGTCAAATCTCACCGCCACCGGATCGGCCCACCGTGACCGAGTTGATTCGCCTGTGGCAGCGCGGCGGATAGTTTTGTCTCGATTCGATCGCTAGGGCGATCCCCCCAACACGAGCTATACCGACCATGAGATGCCGCGCTAAAGTGCGATCGCGGTCACAATATCAAAGATGAGGAGGGGTACGTCTAGCTAGGATGGTGAAGGGGTTGATGCTGCCTGTTATGAGATTAGTCGAACGGCTGTATGGGCTTGTTGTTTCCATCATGGATGCCCGATAATTACCCCAATGGTTACATATGAGGGAAATATGCCCGATAATATCCAAAGACATATCGGAGGTTGAGTCCTGAAAGTCTCTCTAGGCAAGGGGCTAAGATGATTTTATGCAGATTTCTATATGGAGTATTGTCCAAATAAAAATTGCTGCTCATGGATGTTAACTCAATGATGTGCAAGACTTACAGTGTATCTATGCTATTCATCTTAGATAGCAAATTGCCTCCTAACTAATAGTTAGGTCGCAGATTTAATTATCGAGGCAGATGATGAATGGGAAAATTCTCATAATCGGCGGATATGGTAATGTCGGTCGTATTATTGCGACTGAGTTAAGTAAGCGATTGCCTAAACATGTCATTGTTGCCGGACGGGATTATCAAAAAGCCAAAGATTTTTCGTTGGAATTGAACCAGCAGGTAATTCCAATGGCGCTCGATATTTCCCGTATTTCTGTCAATGAGGAATTCCTAGAGGATGTGGGAATTGTCGTGATGTGCTTGGACATGGAGAATATCGAATTTGCTCGGCTGTGTATTCAACGGGGTATTCACTATATCGATATTTCTGCAAGCTATTCCATTCTTTCCCAAATTGAGATGCTCAATAAAGAAGCTGAGATGGCAGGAGCTACGGTTGTTTTGAGTGTAGGTTTGGCCCCTGGGTTGACCAATCTTCTGACTAAACACTGTCAATCAAAAGTACCGAATATGACTTACTCGGATATTTATATTCTGTTGGGGATGGGGGACATTCACGGAGATGCCGCTCTCCAGTGGACTTTGAAGAATTTGGATGGGGCATTTACTATTTGTAATGATGGAGAAATTAAACGGGTAAAAAGCTTTGAAGATGTCAAGCAAACGGTCTTTCCGAAGCAACTAGGAAAAAGAAACGCTTATCGGTTTAACTTTTCTGACCAACATGTGCTACCCAAAACCTTGGGGCTGAAGAGTGTCTCCACGCGGTTCTGTTTTGATTCAGCCTGGATGACTATGTTATTAGCTATCCTGACAAAAGCAGGCATAAGCCGTTTGTTGAGTATAAAGGGTGTTGAAGGATTCCTAGTCGGTCTACTTAAACAGTTACATTTTGGTTCAGCAGAATTTGTTGTAAAGGTAGAAGGGAGTACTTCACAAGAACAAGGGGATTTATATGAGTGTTCACTGTGGGGAGAGGTTGAAGGACGGGTAACCGGATTAGTGGCTGCAAAAGTCGCTGAAAACCTAGTTCTATCTTCATATCCGTCCGGGGTATTCCATATTGAGCAATTATTTACTCTCCATGAATTTCTAGAAAATCTAGGTCAGCATGGTCTAGAGTTTGAAGAGAAGGAATATGTCCCAGCGTAGAGGTCAACTTTCTTTCAGTCAGCCAGCAACCTAACCAGGGCTTGCAGCGGATGGCCTCAACACTCTGGTAGTGACTCGAAGGCCCTTGCCACCGCTGAAGCCCAAGCCGTTAGACCCCTAAGCCTTCACCCAGATTTCAGCATCGCTTTCAAGTATTTGGTGGCTTCGTTTTAAATCTCTGAGTTTCCATTGCTGAATGCTTCAGTTGAGGCGCGTTAGGC
>JBAUJD010001007.1:0-3058 GCA_049683515.1 Thermosynechococcaceae cyanobacterium
ACATTGTGGTTTACCGGATCACGAAGCGGCATGTGATTGTGGCAGAACCCGCCATTGGTCAACGGAGCCTCAGTTATGCGGCCTTTAGCAAAGACTGGACCGGGTATACCTTGCTGCTGACGCCCTCGGTCTTCTTTAAGGAAACGCCGGAGGATAAAACCACCTTTTGGCACTTTTTCGATTTACTCAAGCCTCACCGGCTGGTCCTGTTTGAGGTGCTGATCGCCTCCATTTTTATTCAGCTTTTTGGCTTGGTGACGCCGCTGTTTACCCAGCTTTTGCTCGATCGCGTCGTGGTGCAAGGCTCGGACTTAACCCTGACTGCCGTCGGCCTAGGTCTGCTAATTTTTAGCGGGTTTCGGGTAGCGATTACGGGGCTGCGGCAATACCTCATTGATCACACCGCCAATCGCCTTGATTTGGCCCTGATTACGGGGTTTATCCGCCATACCTTTCGGTTGCCCCTGAAATATTTTGAATCTCGCTATGTGGGCGATCTAGTGTCCCGTGTTCAGGAGAACCGTAAAATTCAGCGCTTTCTCTCTGGAGAAGCTCTATCTATTGGACTGGATTTATTTACGGTGTTCATCTACCTGGCTCTGATGTTTTCCTATAGCTGGCGCTTGGCCCTGTTGGTGCTGCTGGTGGTGCCACCCTTTTTCTTGTTGGCGCTTTTTGCGACGCCTTTTTTGCAACGGGTCTCGAGAGAAATTTTTAGTGCGATGGCTCAGGAGAGCAGCTATCTGATTGAATCGCTGACGGGGATTCGCACTATCAAGGCGTCGGCGGTGGAACAAAATGTGCGCTGGCGGTGGGAAGAGTTCTTTAGTCGCTCGATTCAAAAAACTTTTCAGGGGCAGGTGATTGGCAATCGTCTCCAGATTTTTAGCAACAGCATTGAAGCGATCGCAACCACCGGACTGCTGTGGTACGGGGCCAGCCTAGTAATTCAAAAAGAACTCACCATCGGTCAGCTTGTTGCCATTAATATGCTGCTGGGCAATATCATTCACCCCTTCCAGCGGTTGACGGCCCTTTGGAATCAGCTCCAGGAGGTCTTGATTGCGGTGGAGCGCATCAATGATGTCTTAGAAGCTGAACCAGAAGAGGACTTGCAGATTCAGGTGCGACAAATGCTGCCCCGTATTCAAGGTCATATTTGCTTTCAAAATGTCACCTTTCGGTATCAGACCGACGGCGACATCAATATTTTGCAAAACCTCAGCTTTGAAGCCCAGCCCGGACAGATGGTGGCCTTGGTAGGGCGCAGCGGCTCTGGTAAAACGACACTCTCTAAACTTTTGCTAGGGCTATACCCCCCCACCGAGGGCCAGATTTTAGTAGATGACCACGATGTCACCAGCCTGTCGCTGCGGTCGCTGCGGCAGCAGGTGGGGGTGGTGGACCAAGATACGTTTTTGTTTGGTGGTACTCTGCGCGAAAACATTAGCCTTCGGCATCCAGAAGCCAGTCTAGAGGATCTAATCGAAGCCTGTCGATTAGCGGGGGCCGATGAATTTATTGAGCGATTACCAATGGGGTACGAAACCCAGATTGGTGAAGGGGGCGGCTTACTTTCGGGGGGACAGCGTCAACGACTTGCGATCGCACGTGCCCTATTGGGTAACCCTCGTCTGCTGATTCTCGATGAAGCGACAAGTCACTTAGATACAGAGTCAGAGCGAATTATTCAGCAAAACCTGGGTCAGATATTACGGGGCCGCACCACCCTCGTCATTGCTCATCGTCTTTCGACCATTCGCAGCGCCGATTTGATTTTGGTCCTTGATCGCGGCGTGTTGGTAGAGAGCGGCACCCACGAAACTCTAGTGGAGAAGCAGGGCTATTACTACTACCTAACCCAACAGCAGTTGGGCAGTGATCGCATATCTTGAAGAACGAAAAATATGAGTGAATCTCTGATTCAGACCCCTAAAATTATTCCCGTTTGCACTCCCTGCCAAACCATTCGGGTACTGTTGGCAGATGATCAATCCTTTGTATTGGAACGGCTGCAGTCTTATCTGCAGCCAGAAGCAGACCTGAAACTGATTGGCAGCGCTGCCAATGGCAAAGATACCCTAGATCGGGTGGCGAATTTGCAACCCGATATTGCCCTCATTGATGTAGAAATGCCCGATATGGATGGCATTGCTATCACCCGTCGCATTGTGGAGCAGTTCCCGCAGACGACGGTGCTGATGTTCGGTAGCCATGATGATGAAGGCTATATTCGTCATGCGATCGCATCCGGCGCACGCGGTTATCTGCTCAAGGGCACCCCCGCAGCAGAAATTATCCACGCCATTCGCTATGCCCACAAAGGCTACCTACAGTTGGGGCCAGGGCTGCTTGAAAAATTGAACCCCGGCGCGATGCTACCGCCCGCAACAACAGTGCCTACTGTAATTGAAACCGAGTCGGTAGCGATTGTCGATGTCGAACAAGAATGGTCGCCCTACGCAGAGGATCAAATCAACGCCGTACCCCAGGCTTGGACCCGGGGCTTGCTTTACTTTTTGGTGGTCTTTGCTGCGATCGTTTTACCTTGGGCGATGCTCTCTCAGGTCGATGAAACAGGAGTTGCCAGAGGCCGCATTGAACCCAAGGGAGCGACCCAACGCCTAGATGCCCCGGCCGCTGGCACCGTTGCCGCCGTTCGAGTTCAAGAGGGCCAAAGCGTTAAGAAAGGCCAGGTACTCCTAGAGCTAGAGGCCGATGTACTGCGAAATGAGGTGCAGCAGGCCCAAACAAAACTAGCGGGGCAAACGGGCCAACTCAATCAGCTCGAAATTTTGAAAACCCAGGTGCTCAGCACCCTCAGCGTGCAGGCTCAACAAAATCAGGCGCAAGCCTCAGAAAAACTTTCGCAGGTGGGACAAGCCCGCCAATCCCTCTCAGCCAGCCAAGCCAATGCACCATTGCAGGAGGCTGAAAAATTAGCCCAAGTCGGCCAAGCAGAGGCCAGGGTGAATGCAGCCCAAACCAATCTCATTCGCTCAGAAAGGCGGTACCAAAAAGATTTAGATGAGGTCAAACGCTACCAATCGCTCGCAAA
>JBAUJD010001008.1:0-4686 GCA_049683515.1 Thermosynechococcaceae cyanobacterium
GATCAAAGCGTTCGACTACCAGCACTTTGATATCTTCAAACTTTTGAATGCTGGCGTTCGCCACTGGCAAACCAAAGGCTTTTGCAATCTCTAGACAAAGCCACTCATTTTCGCAACTTTCACTGAGATCAACACTGTTATTCTGAATGAAACCAATCGGAAGCTTGAAAATATGGCTCGTGGGTGTCGGGCCAGAGGGTAAGCACCATTTCCCTTTGTACTTCAGTAGAGCGGTCTTCTCCTGTGCCCCTGCAATTGAAATTCTGAAATCATCGGCCTCTTTTGTCATTCCTAAAGGCGATATCCGGTAGCCTCGCAGAAGTTTAGCAATTTCATTATCTGAAAGCACTCTCTTTGAAACCTCGTCCACCTTCGGCCAAGGCTGCTGAGAACAAAGCTGTACTGCGCCGACACAATCGAGTCCTACAGCACTGAGCAAATCAAAGGGTCGGCTCGTCTGAGTCTGAAACCTCACCTGGATTCGGTCACGAATTGCCTTACTATCGGGCAACAAATTATCAAAAAAATTGTAGACCGGCCCACCGTCATAGATCGCACCCCGCAACGGCAACGAGAGCGATAGAGGACGCGCCCCCGGCGTCTCTAACCATTCTTTTGCATACTGAAACGTTATCGCCCCAGTATTGGCCTGGCCCAAAGCACCAATCAATCTGCCATTCATTAAAACGTGCAGCGTTTCTTTAGGTTTGGCCTTCACCACTCCTCATCCCATCCTGCGCGATCGCCTTTTTCTTTAGGCACAATCTGCAGCTCTAGCTCTAAGGCAGACAGCAGCTTAAATAGCGTTTCTACCTTGGTGCTGGCCGGACGGTTTTCAAAGGCTGACACCGTCACCTGCCGGAGGCCCGTGCGATCGCCAATCTCAGACTGGCTCAGCCCTACCTGCTTCCGACGATCTTTAGCATACTCAGCCAACGCTTGAGGCGAGGGAATCATCATGAAAATTTTAGCGCCATAATCCTGAAACTCTATTTTAAGCGCTAAAGAGGATAAAAATACTTTTAACTACCACAGCGCATAAAATCACCTTATGCGCTGTGGTAGTTATTAGATTCAGGTGTCCTCTTCGCTTACCCGATCTTGCGACTGGTCATGATGCCCTGGCAAAGAACCTTTCACCTGCTCCACCGCATTCTGGGCACTGGTCTTCATCGCCTCTAGATCCTGCTGTCCTGGTAGAACCTCTTTGACTTGCTCCATCGCACCTTGGGCACTGGTCTTCATGGCCGCTAAATCTTGCTTTGTCTGCTCGTAATCGGCCTTCAAGAAATCCGTGACCTGTCCTGCTTTTTGCCCCAGCCCTTCTTGATATTGCTGTGGATTATTCACCATCGATTCAAGGGCAATCACTCGTTTGCTGCCGATGCTAGACACCGCCACACAGGGAAGTAGATAGGTTCCATCCATGATGCTCTGCCACCCCTTGGCGGTAAAAATATAGCTGATAACCTTGCCGGTATCCGGGTCAAAGAGCAGATCCTTTATTTTGCCCATTTGATTGCCCGTATCGCTCCAAACTTCATGACCAATGGGCACCTTTATAGGTCCAGTGCCCTCAAAGTCAGGCTCCCACTGCTGACCGCTAATCACAATGCTGTCAGCACCAATGCTTTCGATCTGGCTCCAGCTAAAGGTTTGTCGGGGGCCACCGAGCAGGCCGCCGCCACACTGGAAACCAACAATTCTTTGCGAAGGCGAATCGAGCAATAGCTCAGATAGATGGCCCACCTTCTCTGAAGTTTGCCGATCTAGAACCATCTGATTATGTAGTGCACTGCGCTGAAGACTAGATTGAGACATGAGCAAGCTCCATCAAGGAAACTAGGGCTATAATCTGACGGGGGAACGGCACATTAGTCATCAAAACCCAAACGGAGGACAACTGATATGCGTGCTTCTCTAATCCTAGCGCTGATAATCGCGGTTTTGGCAACCGTCTTTGCGTTTCAAAATGCGATCGTGATTCCGGTCAGCTTCGGAATCTGGAGCATCCGGGCTTCGCTAGCTTTTCTCTTGCTCTTGACCCTTGCTGTGGGTTTCATTGTGGGCCTGTTGGTGTCTATGCCTGCCATCATTAAACGGGGTTTGAAGTCTTCCAAGCGAAAGCGGAATATTCAAGAGCTGGAGCAAGAATTGGGCCGACAAACTCAAATTGCGGCTGACCAAAAACGAAGAATCGAATTTTTAGAGCAAAACCTACCGCAAAGTACAGAGCGGTGAAAGAACATTAATATCTTATTATCGTGGGGCCAAGGCTGCTCATCAACTAGCCGAAGCGACCAGAAACGTAATCGCGGGTGAAGTCTTCTTTAGGGTTCGTGAAAATATTAACGGTTTCGTCGTATTCGACGAGGTAGCCGAGCTTGCCGCCCTGATCGGTAGCTTCCGCATTAAAGAAGGCTGTTTTATCTGATACTCGCGAAGCCTGCTGCATGTTGTGGGTGACGATGACAATGGTGTACTGCTCTTTTAACTCCTGCATCAGTTCTTCAACCCGCAAAGTAGAGATGGGGTCCAGTGCTGAGCAAGGTTCGTCCATCAGAATGACTTCGGGCTGAATGGCTATCGCACGGGCAATACAAAGCCGCTGCTGTTGCCCCCCCGATAGACCCAGACCACTTTCTCTGAGCTTATCTTTGACCTCATCCCAAATCGCGGCGCGGCGCAGGGAGCTTTCCACTAGCTCATCCATGTCGCCCTGATACCCATTAATACGAGCGCCGAAGGCGATATTTTCGTAGATTGATTTTGGGAACGGGTTGGGCTTCTGAAACACCATGCCAATGCGCCGACGCACCTCAACCGGATCGACAGCCTTAGTATAGAGATTGCTGCCGTGGAAGAACACATTGCCCGTTACCCTTGCCCCAACGATCAGATCGTTGGTGCGATTAAAGCAGCGCAAAATCGTGCTCTTACCACAGCCTGACGGGCCAATAAAGGCCGTGATTTTTTTGGGCTCAACATCTAGAAAGACCCCCTTCACCGCTCACGTGGAGCCGTAGTAAACAGAAACATCCTCCGCTTGAAGCGCGGGTTGGGTCGCCACAGAATTAGCAGTCATAGTCATCCGGTTTGGATCCTCAGCAAACGTAGGAGGGAGTTTTAAATTTCGATTGAGTCAAGGCCACTCTATTGTGGGGCCAAGAGGTTAAGAACAGGTTGTCTGGGAAAGATTTCTTAGAGAAATGCTGACAAGGAGTTCCTAAAATGGATGATTTTTTAACCGTGTTAGACAGACTGCAATTTGCAGATGATTGGTAGAGTCCCGTCACATGAGAAACAGTAGCATCAGGAATGTACGTTATTTTTTACCTTGCTTTACAATATAAAAACGATCAAAACGCTTATATGAGTAGCCACTAACTATAGTGTCGAATCAAAACTCCCCTGAGTCTAGCTCCCAAAAGATGGATGAGTATTTGTATCCGCGTAGCCGATATCAAGGTGAGTTTACGCCTCAGAATCTAGCGTTTAATGCAAATCTCCAGGAATTTGCGCAAAAAATAGGCTATATCTGCGCTTTAGAGACCAGTGGCAAAATTCCTTCAGTCCAGGCCTATAAAGAGATCAAGGCACTATGGAGAGAGTTGAAGGCCAGTAAGAAGCATTTAGAGATAGGGTCTGAGGCTTCTGATGAAGATGCTGGATAGAGTCTCTTTTAGACGATTTCTTCGCCATTGCTGCTCTAAACGTTAAAGACTTGATGTATAGCTATCATAGGAGTCTACACAATGGCAGAGCGTGTTGGGTCTTCTCCTTCAAAACAAAAATTGACCTTTGGCGACTGCGCCTATCAGGCCATTCACAAGCACTTTAAAAAATCGGTCAAATATAAGGCTGATGTCTTAAAAGACCGCGATCCAGAACCCCTTCACCAAATGCGAGTCGGGATGCGGCGGCTGCGAACGGCGCTCCAGGTTTTTGCCCCTGCAATTCATGGTCCTATCAGCGTGCGGCAGGTGACTAAGATTGCTAAAGCGTTGGGGCAAGTTCGGGACTTAGATGTGCTCTACATCTGGTTTCAGCAGTACATGCACCAGAGTGCGTTAACCCCAGCAGATGCGCTAGAACTGCAGCTTTTACTGCAGCGCCTGCAGCAGCATCGAGGGGGACAGTTTCATCTGATTGAAAAATTGTTGAAGGGCAAGCCGTACCGTGCGTTTGTGAACGCAATCCAAGCATGGCTGCAAGAGCCTCAATACAAATCTTTGGCTCAGCTCCCCATTCAGATGGTGCTACCCGATTTGTTGCTGCCCTTAATTTCTGATCTGCTTCTCCATCCGGCCTGGATGGCTGCGGTTACAGAGCAGTCGGGTAAAGTCGTTCCGTTGAAGATTGCTGATTGTGAAACACTAAAACAAAACTTTGATCAATGGGAGCCGCTGCTGCACGATTTGCGCAAGCAGATGAAACGAGTGCGGTATCAAACTGAGTTTTTTCTAGATTTCTACGGCGAGGACTTTAAACGGCAAACAGAGGAGTTTCGGCTCCTTCAAGATCAGTTGGGGCTGCTGCAGGATCAGAGGGTACTCGATCAGTTTTTGACGCAGGATTTAGGGACAAATTGGGCTGTACGCCTGCCGTCGCTGGCCCATTATTTTGAGCACGGGCGGTGGCAGCTCTGGCAGCAGTGGCAAATCTATCAGCGCCAGTATCTTGATC
>JBAUJD010001009.1:0-2266 GCA_049683515.1 Thermosynechococcaceae cyanobacterium
GGCGCAGGCTCATGCTGCCAGGGAAAGCGGTATGATGCAGCGCCATGCCCACATTAATGGTTGGTCCTACCAATGCGCCGGTAGATTCTCCCACGCCCTTCGCAATCACTTCTGCACAGATGGCATCAGTACCAATTAGCCCCGTGGGACCATGCTGTTCTGTAGAGCCAATGGGTAAAATAATGCCTGCTGAGGTTTCTAAGTAGTGCTCTACTTCTTGCCAAGTACATAGGTGAAGTTGCATAGGGTCACTCCTAAAGAATGCGATCAGGAACTTGCGGTCTTTTGTGTCTCTGCAGCAAACTGGGCGAACTCCTCAGCGCCGGTCATGTTATGGGTTTCATTGGCAAAGCAGTAAAACTCTGGCTTTTCATCAATAAACACTTGACGATCTAAAACAAAACGCTCACTATCTGTAAATAAACCAACCGGAACAAAATACTGCTGCTGTGCCTTGAGACGATAGAACAAATGGGTTCCGCAGCGTTGGCAGAAACCTCTGTCTGCCCAGTCCGAAGAGCTGAAAGCAGTAATGTATTCTTGCCCTTCAAAGGTCACATCAGTTCCGCAATCCGTTGCCAAGAAAGGCCCACCTCCCCACTGACGACATGTTGTGCAGTGGCAGGCTCCGACCTGAGCATTGACGGTTTTTGCCAATATCCGCACTGAGCCGCAGAGACACTGGCCTTGAGCTTCTGTCACATTAGCCATGCAGTTTTCCAAAAGGTAAGTTCACATTGATAATGATAGACGATGGCTCATTGAGGCATCCTTCAAGAGAGATTCAGTTTCTCCGCACTGTTACGCATGGGTTGAATTGTGTCCACTGCCATAAATCCTGATTCAGAAATGCGCCGCTTGCTCGATGTGATGCCTGCATCAGGCCGCATGAATTCTAAGCTCGTCAATGATGCCGCCCAATCGGCGGTGATTGAATGCGGTGGCTCTTTGTTGAACCTAGAAAATCGCCCTATCTCAATTAATTTTGATCTTTGGAGCCAACTGCCACAGGCCCAGCGAGATTTATTGTTGCTGAGAACGGTGGGCTGGTTGAAGAGCAGCCGTTGGTTGAAACCAGAGCTATATCAAGTCGGTGTAGTGGTGGGCTTGCTCGGAACCCTGGTGGAATTGGCTCAAGGGGATGCGGTTGGCCTGGTGGTGGCTGCGGGGTTGGGTGCGATCGCAACCCAACAAATCTGGCGCAACAGTCGCGGGTTAGCAGTGGAGCTAGAGGCTGATCATTTAGCACTCAAGGTCGCTCAGCGGCGGGGCTATTCTAAAGCAGACGCTGCCCAGCATCTCGCAACAGCCATTAAAACCGCTGTCCAGCTAGAGGGGAGAACGGGACTCAACGTGAATGAATTACTGCGGTGTCAGAACCTTGACGCGATCTCCGCACAATTGACTGGAGATTTGGCTAATGAGTCCAAATCGCACTGATTACTCAGACCTCAACGCCACTGACGACTTGGCTTTACTTGCTTCCTGCGTGGCTAAACTGCGGCGCATCGATTCAACAAAGCGGCTCACACGAATGGGATCAACGGGCTGATCAATCTGACCGTGGCGCTTCAACGAACTCGAAATAATGACGCCATTGGCAGACTGAATCAAACTGGGAATATTTTCCCAATCGGCACCGCTACCAATCAAAACTGGGACGCCCTGAGCTGCATCCATCGCTAGCTCTAAATCACCTAGATTCGGTGGGCTACCTGTGGCCCAGCCTGACAAAATGACGCCATCGGCTAACCCCCGCTCAATGGTTTCACGAACAGCAGTGGTGAGATTCGGTGTCCCCAGCGGACGGCCATGTTTGACTAGTACGTCTGCAAAAATTTTGACATCACTGTCTAGTGCCCGACGATACCGCAAAAGCTGGTGGGCTTGACCTTCAATCAGCCCTTGATCTGTTGCCATCACCCCGGTAAGGACATTGACGCGGATAAATTGAGCGCCCGTGCAGGTTGCGATCGCCATTGCACTACAGGCATCATTACGCAAAACATTGATGCCAATGGGCAACGCCACTAGATTCATGACGCGCTGCACCACCAAGCTCATGGCACTCACCACCGCCGGATCGACCTGATCTTTGACGAAGGGCGCATCAAAAAAATTTTCAATAATCAGTCCATCAACCCCTCCAGCGGCGAGGGCTGCAGCTTCTTGTTCAGCGCGGGCAATGACGGTTTTGAGGCTCCCCCCCCAACGCGGTGAAGTGGGCAAAGGAAGCAGATGAACCACCCCGATGACAGGGTTAGGG
>JBAUJD010001010.1:0-4171 GCA_049683515.1 Thermosynechococcaceae cyanobacterium
AATGCGATCTCAGAACCGGCTCAGATCGCCTATGCTTTTCCCGAACTGCGGTGTACCTTTGGCAACAGATCGCTGGTCCCTGATATCGCTATTTTGCTGTGGTCCAGCATCCCATGGGATGAAACCGGAGAACCTGAAGACGACATAAAGGTTGCGCCTGATTGGATCATTGAAATCCTTTCCCCTGCCCAAAGCCCCAACCGGGTTGCCCAAAAAATTCTTTACAGTCTCCAGCAGGGCACCCAACTGGGATGGATGCTAGATCCGAGCGATCGCTCAATTTTGGTATTTGTCCCTAATCAATTGCCTATGTTCTACGAGGGAGGAGAGAGCCTCCCTATCTTAGCCCCGATTTCAGCGGAACTCACCTGTAACCAAATTTTCGGTTGGCTCCAAATGAATTCAACGGTGAATTAAGAGGCTGCCCATTTGCAGGGGCAATGGTACAGGTTTGCGCCTCAATATGAGGCGCAAAGCATTCGTATTCGTGAGCATGTCTGTTCAGCACGACCTCAGCACCCGCCTCACACAAAGGATTTCTCAAGCTTTTTAGCAATCAATACAGAGGTCGATGGAGGTAGAAGAGATCAATGATTTCACCGAGCACCAAACCCAATAGGCCAATGGACACGAGGGCTGAGAACCGCAACGACATAGGATAGTGGCAATATGACAGTTCCTGCCATGCTAAAAAGGTTGAGATTGCAGGCAGTATCAGCACTAATACTAAACGTGGGTAAGTTACCAAGGCCGACATACAAAGGCTAATCAACAAGATGACTGAGAGGGCTTGGGGCGTACGACCCATCAAGCCATAGAACCAATCTTGACTGCAGGCAACCCAATACAGCGTCAATAGGGTCAAAGATGCTACGCCGTAGGCCACCACATTTGCCAGGGAAAGGGTCCAACCCACAAACCCAAACGACAGGCCGTATAAAGACAAATAGACGGGTAAACCAAGCTGAACGACTTCGGATCTGGGCAACATCTTGAATGAGGATGCGATGCCTTTGAGGCGACTGTTTTTAGTCATCCAAGATATCAATCCGCTCACCATTGGCGCGGGTGATGCGATACGCCTCGAGTTCGTTCTCATCCAGATAGCCGGTAACTGTAACGGTTTCACCTGCTGCTAACTTGGCACGACGTAGGGGGCGTGATTCGGCTTCGATCCAAACTTGTCCTGTGCCATCGTCAAGAATGAAGTCATCCCCAGAGATACGGATGATTTTACCGGATAGGGTGGTGCTATTAGCAGATCGCGCGTCTTCAATGCTGGTGTGGGTCTGAGCAAGAACGGGAACTGTCATAACATCTTCGGCAGGAGTGGTGCGCTTAGCTGCGTCTCGACGATTGTTCTGGGTCAAGGCGAAAGCGGGAATGGCGATCGCGGCGAGAGCAATGCCTACAGTAATGATTTTTTTTTCATGAGTGGACCTCTAAATAAACTGATGATGATTAATTGATGATACCTACAAATTAAGGTGACAGGCAAAGGCCACAGAAAAAGGTCAACGACCTAAACTGATAGCTGGGGTAAACGAATTTCGACAGAAGAGCTGAACTATCTGCTATGCATATACTGCAAACGACTTAAAAACTTACTGCTCACTTTTTCCTACAAGCCCTGCATGGAAAGGCATTCAGTCCTGGTCAAAATGTTAAGTCCTTAGTCGTCGGCAGTATAACATTGAATTCCACTCTCTTTAGAGATGGGAGTGTGTCAAAGCTATCTTCCAGGAAATTTTTTGAGACAACAATCCGCTAGAGAAATTGCTATAGCCAATGATTGGGATAGGTTCTTTCTGCCGCTAAGTTATTGAAAATCACAGCACAAAGCACCATAATCATCGATCCTTCAAAGGCAGGCGCGAGCAGAAATGTCCAGTCAGGCTTCGTCATCATCACGACTAAAGCAATGGCTCCTGCAGGCGGATGCAATGTTCTGGTGACCTGCATGATGGCGATCGCACCTGAAACCGCGATACCTATTGCCCAAGAAGAAGAACCCAGACATTGCAGAACGATCAGGCTAATCAGAGCGCCTAAGACATTGCCCCCAATTACATTGCGAGGCTGAGCCAGCGGACTGTCAGGCACACCAAAGATCAGAACACTGGTGGCACCAAAGGGAGCCATCAGTAATGGAGAATGGGTCTCAACTGAAAGATAAGACGTTGCGGTAATTGCCACAAAGCTTCCAAACCAACTCCAAAAAACGTGCCGATGATGAGGCCTATCAATGGGGCAGGCTAATGGGCAAGATCTCCACCGACCCAGAACTTTGAACCAATAACTTTCCCATTTCATCCAACCATTTTTGAGATTTATCATGAAACTGCACTTTCAGAGTTGCCTGACTCAGACGCCACTAAAGTTAGAATATCATGACATTTTCTGAAAAAAGCGATATAAAGTAGTGAGAAATACAACTTTTATCGCGATTAAATGAATCTTTCAGCATAGATTGACAAAAATCTCAGCATTTAGCGCTCAACCTTGCGGATGACCCCTGCCGGATTGCCGACAGCGACGACGTTGGCGGGAAGGTCGCGCGTAACAACCGCACCCGCGCCAACCACTGTATTGGCACCAATGGTTACCCCAGGGCAAACGATCACGCCACCCGCAAGCCAAACATTATCGCCAATCATGATTGAACTGAGTGAGTTTAAAATTCGCTAAGCTAAACAATGCCCAACACAATTGCCCTCATTGCCCACGACAGTTGTAGAGATGCTCTGGTTCGTTTTGCCGTTGCTCATGCGTCCATGCTGGTTCAATACCCTCTGATCGCCACGCCGCCAGCAAGTAATCAGATTCAGACGGCAGCCAAACTAACTGTAAAACAGATGCTGCCTGCTGCTTTGGGTGGTGTTACTCAAATTGCGGCTGAAGTGGCTGCGGGGCATGTGCTGGCGGTTATTCTTCTCGTCGATTCAGCAACGCCGCAGCTTGAGCCAGCGGTAGAATCTCTGCTGCATCTTTGCAATGTTCATAATGTTGCGATCGCAACCAACCTAGCCACGGCAGAGGCCATCATCGAACGACTGACTAAGACGCGGGTTGCTCACCTTATTTTTAATCCCGTCGCAGGCCACGGCAATGCTGAACAAGACTTGGCGCTGATCAAAGAATTGTTAGAGCCTCATCTATGCCTGAAGGTTCATCAAACGACCCCAGAGATTGATCCGTCGCAGTTGGTTGAAGTTGCGATCGCCCAACCAGCAGATTTAGTGATCGCATCAGGAGGAGACGGAACAGTCTCTGCAGTGGCGGGTGCTTTGATCAACACAGAAATTCCGATGGGCATCATTCCCAGGGGCACCGCGAATGCCTTTGCCGTTGCTTTAGGCATCCCTGGCTTACTGCCGATTCGTAATGCCTGCCAGGTTATTCTGGCAAATCAAACCAAAACGGTTGATGCGGCTTCTTGTAATGGAACGCCAATGATTTTGCTAGTGGGCATTGGGCTGGAAGCCAACATGATTGAAGGAGCAGATCGTGAGCAAAAAAACAAGTGGGGTACATTGGCCTATCTATCGTCAGGATGGCGTGCTTTAGATGAGCGAGAACATTTTGACGTTGAAATCGAAGCAGAGGGCAATATATACCCGCCCCTTGAAGCAGACTCGGTCACGATTGCAAACGTGGCTCCACCCACTTCTGTCCTCGCGCAAGGGGCCGGTGAAGTGGTGTCAGATGATGGTTTGCTAGACGTTACCATTGCGACTTCAGAAAGCAAGCTTAATGCGGTAGCAACCATGCTGGGGCTTTTGGGTGCAGCGGTTTCAAGGACTGAGCTAGATCGCCCTAACGTTTTTCACGGTCGAACTCGCCGATTAAAGGTCACGACCAATCCGCCTCAAAAGGTGGTGGTAGATGGCGAGATTGTCGGGACGACGCCGGTTGAAGTGGAGTGCATTCCTAATGGTCTGATAGTGTTTGCCCCAGGGGGATGAAGCCAGCAAATTTAGATCTAAAGCGTTCTTGTTTTTATTCAAGTATGCACAAATGTGCATATAATTAAGGATATGTCATATCAATGGGCAATACCTTCGCCAACAGATGAAGTGAGAGTTGGCTGTTAGTCAAGAGGGCTTTAGAGGGATACTAAGAATTACTCCTAATCCAGTCCCTCTAAAGCCCATGTATGACATCTTACAAC
>JBAUJD010001011.1:0-2842 GCA_049683515.1 Thermosynechococcaceae cyanobacterium
AGCAGTTGTAAGATGTCATACATGGGCTTTAGAGGGACTGGATTAGGAGTAATTCTTAGTATCCCTCTAAAGCCCTCTTGACTAACAGCCAACTCTCACTTCATCTGTTGGCGAAGGTATTGAAGGAGAAAGACTATTTAATTGGCGGAGAACTAGGGGCTGCTCTGGCAACGAAACATCTACGACCCATCGCAGCCAGCATCTATGTCCCAGAACGTCATCATCGTCAACTGACCGTTCAATGGAAGCTGCAACCCAGTGAAGATGGCGAAATATCATTTATGAAGCTATTGGGCACTCAAACGGCTTGGCATCTACAGCAAGCGATTCCTTTAGCAGACCCACTTTTGATTCAAGCAGAAATCTTGTTAAACCCCAGCGATAGACTTCAAGAGGTTTCTCAACGCTTGTATGCTCAGACGATTGCAGCTAGGGCAAAACATGCTTGAAAAGGAAGAGCGACAAGCTCTCGCTGATCTCAAAGCCATTTTAGAGTCCCTTGACCTGTCGCTCTTAATCATTGGGGCAAGCGCTCGAATTTTGATCTTCGATTATCCGCTCAATATCAGTGGGCGAGCGACGACTGATTGGGATGTCGCAATCGAGATGGAAACCTGGAATGATTATCAGCAGCTTAGCGATCGCTTGGTTTCACCTGATCAGCCTTGCTTTAGAGGTACAAGCATTCCACATAAATTCGTTCATATTCTCACAGAGGTAGAGTTTGACCTCGTTCCGTTTGGGGCGCTGGCCCCTAGCAAAACTTTAGATTGTACGCCGACTTGAAATTCTGACCGCAGAGATTCAGCGCTAGGTCATGACTTCCCAAGCTGAGAGGCAATCTGCAAACATTGTTTAAAGGTGGCGGTAGTCTTAATCGCTTGAGTATTTATATGGGTCGCACAGGCTAAATAGCCCGCCTGCTGGAGAGATTGGATGATGCGATCTCGTTTCGGAATATCCATCTGGCCTCGTTTCCCCAAATCACCCACGGTGTAAAAGTATGGGGGCATCTCAGCCTCAGCCACCATTAGCTCTAACAAGCAAACTCGTTTCGACCAGTTCCAGTTCTGCGCCAGTACGATCATTCGCCCTAGGAACGTAGGATCATGAAGTCGTCCCAGCCACATCGGACCGCTCAGGGTTAGGGGTAGGGAACAGTCAGGGCAGTTCGCTTGACTCAGATACCGCCAGCCCACCGTTTGATAGTGACCGCACCGGTGGCAGTGGCCTAAAAATCCGTATTGCTCAGCGAAGGGAGTTTGAGCCTTGGTGAGACGGACCATAACCCGATAGATCTGTCCCTGAAACAGCGAGAAAATGGGTTCTACAGAAAATCCTTGCATCATGGCCTGCTGCTGAAGGCTACCAATGAGAATGCGGAGTCCCTGCTCTTGGGCAGCGGGATGCGATCGCCCATAGGTGCCGTAGTGACACAAACAGTTCTCTGGATCATGTCCGGCAACGGTGCGGCTGTCGGTGCCTGTCAGGTATATCAATCCACCTATTTTCGTGGCCTGGAGACTGGTGCTGAAATAAGGAGACGGATGACCGAAGCTATCGATATCTACTAAATCGTAAAAGTCTTGACGTTGGTAGCAGTCTGCAAATATCTGCTTTGCAGGCCGGTGGGTAATTTGGTAACCAACCTTGAGCTGAGATAGATTTTGCTTGAGAACAGGAGCAACTTCTGGATCAGCATCATTGGCCCATACCCAATCCGCTTGGCTTTCGAAGGCATAGCGCAGGGACCGAATTCCGCAGCCGGTCATGACGTCTAAAACGCGCAAACAGGGATGATCCTGTCGGTAGATCGCAGCAGCAAGGACGCCTAAATCACGAGCGAGGCTGCTGGCAGGGCGATAAAATGCATTTTGAATGTCAAACTGAACGTTTCGTTCCTGCTGCATAACAACTGATTAAAAGTCAGCGTTCTGCGGTGTTCGAGGGAAGGGAATAACGTCTCGACTGTTTGCCATGCCGGTAATGAACTGCACCAATCGCTCAAAGCCGAGGCCAAAGCCAGCATGGGGCACGGTGCCGTAGCGGCGCAGGTCTAGGTACCACCAATAATCTTCTAGCGCTAAGCCCTGAGCTTGAATCCGCTGTTCCAAAACGTCTAAACGCTCCTCCCGTTGGGAGCCGCCAATAATTTCTCCGAGCTTTGGCACCAAGACATCCATCGCGGCAACGGTTTTACCGTCATCATTGAGGCGCATATAAAACGCTTTAATGTCTTTGGGATAATCGGTGACGATTACGGGCTTCTTGAATAGCTCTTCGCACAGGTATCGCTCATGCTCAGACTGTAAATCAAGCCCCCATTGAACGGGATACTCAAAGGTGTGAGGGGCTTTTTCTAGGATTGCGATCGCATCGCTATAGCTAATCTGCTCAAATTCTTCATTCACAATCTGCTCTGCCGTTTCTATCACCGATTGATCGATACGGAGGTTAAAGAACGCCATATCTTCAGGGCAAGACTCCAATACCGTTTTGAAAATATGCTTCAGAAAGGCTTCTGCTAGATCCATATTGCCCTGCAGATCACAGAACGCCATTTCTGGTTCCACCATCCAAAACTCAGACAGATGTCGAGAGGTATTTGAATTTTCAGCTCGGAAGGTCGGACCAAAGGTATAGACATTGCTAAAGGCCAGCGCCATAATCTCAGCCTCTAGCTGACCACTGACCGTTAGATAGGTGGGCTTACCAAAAAAGTCTTGGCTGTAATCAACCTGTCCCGCTTCCGTTAAAGGCACTTTCCCTAAATTAAGGCTGGTCACCGCCAACTGTTCCCCAGCCCCTTCGCAATCGCTGCCTGTAATGATAGGGGTATGGG
>JBAUJD010001012.1:0-3767 GCA_049683515.1 Thermosynechococcaceae cyanobacterium
AGCAGTTGTAAGATGTCATACATGGGCTTTAGAGGGACTGGATTAGGAGTAATTCTTAGTATCCCTCTAAAGCCCTCTTGACTAACAGCCAACTCTCACTTCATCTGTTGGCGAAGGTATTGAAGGAAGTCAGCTAATTAGCTCTTCCACTGGACTGCACCACTCTCTTAAGAAAAGCTATTATTTCAAGTAGACTTAGAGAACGACATGAAAACTACTGCTCCACCTGCTGTCTTACCGATATTTCAAGCCTTCGCAGATCCCTATCGCGCTCAAGTGATTGAATTGCTGCGCGACCAGGAACTTTGTGCCTGTGATATTGCAGAGAGCCTTGAAATTAGTCCGTCTAAACTTTCTTTCCATCTCAAAACACTACGTGAAGCGGGACTCATTCGGGGGAGACAGGAAGGACGATGGATCTACTACCGTCTCAATCTGCCTCAGTTCGTTGTTCTAGAGCAGTATCTAGCCGAATTCCGACGCTTCAGCCCCGTTCTACCGGCCCGACCCTGCGACTGAACTTAACCCTTAATTCGCTTAAATCAATCTTAAACCAACCTTAAAGAATCTGCGACTTAATTGCTTGACATTTCAATTTAAATTGAAATAATAAGACTATGGACACATTGCAGTAGTCAGCAGTTCTGGACTGTATGGATGCAGAAGCACCTATGAGGCTGATGCCTGGGGTGCCGGTGCCGACAGAGCAGAGATTTCTAAGTTGGTGAGGGATTTGAATGGTAAAGGTTGCCGTTAACGGCTTTGGTCGAGTGGGTCGGCTTGCTTTACGGGCGGCTTGGGATTGGCCTGAGATAGAGTTTGTTCACGTGAATGAGATCAAGGGGGGCGCGATCGCAGCCGCCCATCTCTTGAAGTTCGATTCGGTACATGGTCGCTGGTCACCAGAAGTTGTCGCCGCTGGTAACGATCGATTCCTCATTGACAATAAAAGCTTGAGCTTCAGCAATTATGCCTCGCCGGACGCCGTGCCTTGGGATGAGCTAGGCATTGATATTGTTCTGGAATGCTCAGGGCAATTTCGGACACCAGAGACATTAGAAGGCTACTTTAAGCGGGGTGTGCAGAAGGTCATCGTTGCGGCCCCCGTCAAGGAAGGCGCACTCAACATCGTCATGGGAATCAATGACAACTTGTACGATCCTCAAAAACACCATCTTTTGACAGCGGCTTCTTGTACCACCAACTGTCTAGCGCCGGTCGTCAAGGTGATTAAGGAGGGACTGGGAATCCGTCACGGGGTGATTACAACCATTCACGACATCACCAATACCCAAACCATTGTTGATGCCCCCCATAAAGATTTGCGACGCGCCCGCGCTAACAATCTGTCCTTGATTCCCACTAGCACAGGTTCGGCAACGGCAATTACGCTGATCTATCCCGAATTGAGGGGCAAGCTCAATGGGTTAGCGGTGCGGGTGCCGCTGCTGAATGCGTCTCTGACGGACTGTGTGTTTGAAGTGGAACGCCCTACTACGGTCGAAGCAGTAAACCAACTGCTGAAAACAGCGGCAGAGGGTGAGCTTGCAGGCATTTTAGGCTACGAAGAACGTCCGCTGGTGTCGGTGGATTACAAGGACGATCCTCGCTCTGCCATTATTGATGCGCTCTCGACCATGGTGGTGGATGGGACTCAGGTGAAGATTTTGGCTTGGTATGACAACGAGTGGGGATATTCCTGCCGGATGGCAGAACTCGCCCGCAAAGTCGCTCTTTCCTTAGTGTGATTCAAACTCAGAAAAACAATGGACTCTTCACCAACATTCGATAAAGCTGGGGTTAGAAACTACGCCCTCGTCACTGCTGCCTACTGGGGCTTCACGATTACCGATGGCGCACTGCGAATGCTGGTGCTGCTCTATTTTCATACTCTGGGCTACACGCCTCTAGAGGTGGCGATGCTGTTTCTGTTCTATGAAATCTTTGGCATTGTCACAAATTTGTTTGGCGGCTGGATCGGCTCTCAGTTCGGCGTCAAATTAACGCTCTACGGTGGCATTGCGCTCCAGATTGGGGCATTGCTGATGTTGACTCCAGTGAATGAATCCTGGGCGATCGCCCTAGCGGTTCCCTACGTGATGGTGGCCCAAGCCTTTTCAGGTATGGCGAAAGACCTCACGAAAATGAGTTCTAAAAGCGCCATTCGTCTAGTCATTCCACAAGAGGCCCAAGCCTCATTATTCAAATGGGTGGCGATTTTGACTGGCTCTAAAAACGCTCTCAAAGGTGTGGGCTTTTTCCTAGGAAGTGTTCTGCTGGGGATATTTGGCTATGCTAATGCCCTCCTGATTCTGGCAGGGGGACTGTTCCTCGTTCTACTGTCGAGCCGATGGTTACCGGCGGGGATGGGCAAGATCAAGGCGAAGGTGAAGTTTCGTCAGTTGTTCTCAAAGAGCCAAGAAATCAACATTCTCTCGGCAGCGCGGTTCTTTTTGTTTGGGGCGCGGGATGTCTGGTTTGTGGTGGGATTGCCTGTGTTCCTCTACGGCAGTTTGAACTGGTCGTTTAAGCAGGTGGGGGGCTTTCTGGCAATTTGGGTGATTGGCTATGGCCTGGTGCAGTCCCTTGCGCCAACTCTATTGAAGCAATTCGGCTCAGGACGCCCTCCCCAAGCGGGTACGATTCGCTTCTGGACGGGGTTGTTGACCGCGATTCCTGCCGCGATCGCGTTAGCCCTGCAGATGAATGGTCCAGCAGCAGTGATCATTGTTGTGGGGCTAATGTGTTTTGGCATTGTGTTTGCCTTCAATTCAGCCGTACATTCTTACTTAGTCCTGGCCTACACCGAAGATGACAAAGTAGCGCTGAACGTCGGCTTCTATTACATGGCAAATTCAGGGGGACGACTCGCAGGGACCGTCCTATCTGGACTCATATTCCAACTGTATGGGCTGGTGGGCTGTTTGTGGGTGTCCGCCCTCTTTGTTCTGCTGGCGGCGCTAGTCACCCTCAAGTTGCCGAATCCGCAACCCAAAGTATTGGCTTGGACCAGCGCAGGAGGTGAGTAACGCATGAATACTGAACAGTTCAAGGCATCCTCTAAGGCCGTTCAAGCGGGAGGAACCCTCAATCTATTTGAACGCTACCTGAGCTTCTGGGTGATCCTCTGCATTCTGGCTGGCATTCTGCTCGGACGGACATTCCCCAGCATTGCAGAGACTTTAGATGCGATGAGTGTCTATCAGGTCTCAATCCCCATTGCGATCTGCCTGTTCTTCATGATGTATCCCATCATGGTGAAGATTGATTTCTCTCAGGCCAAGCAAGCGGCTAAAACGCCTAAGCCAGTGCTGCTGACGCTGGTGATTAACTGGCTGATTAAGCCCTTTACAATGGTGGCCTTTTCTCAATTCTTCTTAGGCTGGCTGTTCCGTTCGCAAATTGTGGGTAACGAGATTATTCGAGGAGCAGAGGTCTCGCTGGCAAATTCTTACATTGCGGGCACCATTCTGTTGGGGATTGCCCCCTGTACGGCAATGGTGCTGATGTGGGGGTATCTCTCCTATAGCAACCAAGGCCATACCCTCGTGATGGTGGCGATCAATTCCCTCGCCATGCTGTTTCTCTATGCACCCTTGGGGGGATGGTTGCTCTCCGCCAATGACTTGACGGTCCCTTGGGAAACGATTGTGCTTTCGGTCCTGGTCTATGTTGGCCTACCGCTGCTAGCGGGCGCGGTCTCTCGAACCTGGATTCTTCGACATCAAGGCAGAGCCTGGTTTGAGCAGGTATTTTTGAAATATCTC
>JBAUJD010001013.1:0-2885 GCA_049683515.1 Thermosynechococcaceae cyanobacterium
CTATACTGCTGCCATAGCTCCGACAGGGTAGGACTGGATACCGGAACGGCAGCAACGGGATCTGGAGTCGATGAAGCCGTTTGCACCTTGTATTTTTCCAAGTGATTGGGATCGAACTCGCCATAGGCAATATCCCGCTCGACTTCTAGAGCTTTGTCCTGGGCTTTCTTCCGGCCAAAAGGTGAGTCACTGAGGCCCGTGGAGACAAAGTACCGCTTCCCGCCAAACGTAAAGACAAGCTGGAGGCGGTCATTACTGCTCCAAATCTTTACGCTGCCAGTTTTTGACTTCTTTCGCTTACGTGCATACATGGGATCGAGGCAAGTAGTTCATGTGTTCTACTATTTTATCTCAATCTTTATCTCAATCCTTATCTCAATCGCGGGTCTAACGAGGTCCAACAGGGTCCAACAAGACCCAATAGCTTTAATGAAAGTCGCTACAGTCAAGCACTGAAAAGCCCTGTGCAATTGACACAGGGCTTGTTATATCTGGAAGCTGGTGACATGACTCGAACATGCGACCGGCTGATTACAAATCAGCTGCTCTACCAACTGAGCTACACCAGCGAAGAATGCTTATCGATGATATACTCACGGCTTCACAGTGAATAGGGTAATCTCAAAAATTCTTCAAAATTTTTGCTGATAGAGCCTCTAAGACTCTTGGCTATAGGCTTTAGCCGGATACAGCGTTACCTTTTTTGCTAATCCCACAGCCTTCAAAGCTGAGATGGCCCACCAAGTCACGTCAATCTCCCACCAACGAAAGCCGGACTTGGCAACATGGGGGTAGGCATGGTGGTTATTATGCCAGCCCTCACCGTAGGTCAATAGCGACACCCACCAGAGGTTACGGGCATCGTCATCGGAATCTTTGAAGGTACGGTAGCCGAACATGTGAGTGGCAGAGTTCACAAACCAGGTGGAGTGCCACAGCAGAACAGCGCGAACAAAGATACCGTAAATGACAAAGGACCAGCCCCCAAGGGCATAAAGCAAGGCTGCTAAGGGAAGCTGGAGTAGCAAGAAAGCGTGATCAAGAAAGCGGTAGAAGGGCTGTCGGGCCAAATCGGGGGCCAACTTACGGTAGTGTTGCGGATCAAAGAACTCTTTGGTGGGGTAAAGCACCCAAAGGATATGACTCCACCAGAAGCCTCGCTGAGCTGAGTAGGGGTCTTTAACCACGTCTTCGGTGTGAGCGTGGTGCTGACGATGACCGCCCACCCAGAAGGTAGGACTGCCCTGGATGGCCATAGCACCTAAAAGTGCGATCGCATATTCCAACCATTTCGGCACCTGAAAACTACGGTGGCTGAGCAGCCTGTGATAGCCGAGACAAATCCCAATACCACCAAACAGCCAGTGCAGCAGAATCGCGACGCCAAGGGCTGACCAAGAAAAGTAAAAGGGAGCTAAGAGGGCAACCGCATGGAAGATCGCAAAGAAGCCCACATTGACCCAACTGAGCGCAGGCGAATCGCTGCCCTGGGGGGCAGCACCCAAAGTTTGTGCTGTCATAACAAATCCTAAAAATAGAGGGTTGACCCTATCTAAGCCAGGGCCGCTAGAGTTGCTGAGCGCTAAAGCAAACTCGATTTTCCATCGCTTCACCGCTACAGTGAGAAAGCAAGTGTTACTTGCATGAGCCTATGCTAACAAGTTTAATTTAATTCTGCAAGTGCTACTTGCATTTTTTGTCTATGGCTTCTCGATCGACCCGTCAACGCCTGATTCAATCTGCCCTAGAGCTGTTTATGGCAGAGGGTGTTAGTGGAACCACCACCCGTCTCATTGCAGAGGCTGCGGGGGTTAATGAGGTGACCCTCTTCCGGCAGTTTGGCAATAAGCAGGGTTTGGTACTGGCCGTTTTGGAAGAGTCAGCGGCTTTAAAAACGCTAGGGGAGTCCCTGGTGCAAAGCAGCGCGTCAGGGAATGCAGGGCTGAGGCAATATGCAAGTGAATACTTGCATGCATTGGAGCGGGTGCCAAAACTGATTCAGTCGCTGGTAGGAGAAGCGGATCAGTATCCAGAAGAACATCGGCGGGCGTTGGGGCAAGGGCTAACGGAGGCCAATCGATATGTGGCCCAATATCTTCAGAAAGGAATGGATCGGGGCGAGTTTCAGGCGCGACTCCCGGCAGAGAAGTTGGCGGGGCTGCTCAATAGTATGCTGCTGGGCTATGCAGTGATTGAGTTCACCACTCAGTTTCATCAGCTTTGGGAGAGCCGAGAAGCCTTCTTAGATCATGTGGTTCAGCTTTTGCAGGGAACGGAAGCAATGCCGTCTTCGGCGCTTTCGCTGAGGCCAGATTCCCCTGCGAAAGATTCTAGCGTTGCGGATTTACCGGCTCCTGTGGTTCATCAAATTCTGCGGCAGGCAAAGAAGGCGAGTTTGCAGGATTATGCGTTGGCCGACGTTTTGTTCGGGGCTGGGATTGCGGCGGTGGATATGGTGGATCTGTTGCGATCGCAACAGATCTGCGACAGCAATCAACATCTACTCCAGGTCGGGAATCGACAGGTGCCGGTGAACCAGTGGATTATGGGCAAGCGCTACGGCTCTTACACAGCGAACCCGCTCACCAAATGGCTCAAGAGCCGCAAAGATAAGCAGCCCCATTTGTTTTTAAATGACGTGGATCAGCCCGTTGCGATCGCAAGCATCAAAACCCGCTGGCAGGTCTGGACCGAAGATCTCACCACACCCCAAGGGCCACCTGATCTTTCTCAAGCCCCACAAACGTGGTGTATTGACATGCTGTTGCGAGGCATGAGTCTCGAAAATCTCAGCATCCTCACCGGCTGGGAATTAGAGGATCTGCAGCCCTATGCTCGACGTGCCCAAGAAATTGAAGCCCTTGAACAGGCCACCCGTCTTGATC
>JBAUJD010001014.1:0-11390 GCA_049683515.1 Thermosynechococcaceae cyanobacterium
TTAATGCAACAGAGCAATTACTGGCCTACTACAACTTTCAGGACGAAGTGCAGTCCCGAGAGCAGCTTTTAGACAGTTGGTTGCGAGCCTATCCCGTCGATTGGGTGCGATTGGCTCTGATTGAAGCTTTGTATCAGGGTCGCTACAAAAGCGCGTCCGTTGAGTATTTGTTGCGACTATGGCGACGACGGGGTCAGCCGACCCCCCACTTTAGCCGTGAGTTTGAACGTCTCGTGACTCACAACTGTCCTAAGACATTTCTCAGCTTGCTCCAAATCCCCAGCGATGCTGAAGCAGAGCAAAAGAATGACCAGCTCTCTCATTTCATTGATGAACTGCTGGTGCCTGATACAGGAGCATCAACGAGTGTCTCTCTGGCACTGTCTCCAGATGAGTTAGATGCATTCCTCAACGACGCAGATGCCTCAGTGATGGAGCTAGAGTTAGAACAAACTTCTCTGGATGTCATTTTTTCTACACAGGCATCTCAAATTACGCCCCTCAGCACCTTAGAGGAACTAGAAGAGCTAGAGAAGCAGCTCTCTAATGACGTTGCTCCTACCCCCATTGAACCGCCTGTGGTTCAAGTCAATTCAACCACCCCGATTCATCGGTTTAAGCCTAGCTCTAGACCCTCTGAGCTATACACAAAACTAGCGGCGATGGCAAACCAAGCCTAATATCTCACTGCCTCCATCTAGCAGCAAGCACCTTAGCATGGTGCCGGATATGGTCACCGATAAATGTGGCGATGAAATAATAGCTGTGATCATAGCCCGACTGCATCCTTAGCTCTAGAGGACGGCCTGCCTGCTGACAAGCACGCTCAAAGACCTCTGGGAGCAGTTGCCCCTGCCCTAAAAATTCATCCTCAGCACCTTGATCAATCAAAATAGGACGATTATCCTGATAGCGAAGTACTAGCTCACTGGCGTCATAAGCTTTCCAGGATTTTTGATCGGCCCCTAAATACGCCGTTAATGCTTTTTGACCCCAAAGACACTGGCTGGGCGCTGCGATAGGAGCCAACGCTGAGATCGATTGGTAGCGATCGCTATTCCTTAACCCACACACCAGTGCCCCATGCCCGCCCATCGAGTGCCCAAAGATCCCTGCCTGGGGCAATACATCAAACAACTGGGCAATCAGCGCTGGCAGTTCGTCTACCACATAGCTGTACATCTGATAATGCGGTTGCCAAGGTGCTTGGGTCGCATCGACATAGAAACCGGCTCCGCTCCCTAGATCCCAGTTCTCATTTTCCCCGGCGATCTCGGTATCACGCGGACTGGTATCAGGAGCCACCAGCATCAACCCCTGTTCTGCCGCATAGCGCTGGGCACCCGCCTTAATCATGAAATTCTCTTCAGTACAGGTTAACCCCGACAGAAAATAAAGTACGGGGATCGCACCATTGCCAGGAGGCCGATAGACCGAAAACCGCATGGTTGAGTGACACACCTGTGACTCATGCTGGTAGTAACTGACCGTTCCCCCAAAACAGGCATAGTCTCGAACGCAGGTCACATCTGCTGGCATAAGGATCCCCACTCCAATGAATTAAGGGCCAACATCTGCGAACAGACATTGACCCTTAATTCAAATATTTAAGAAAATTATCTTTAGAGCCTTTATTAAGCTGGCTCCATTTCAATACTATCAGTTTGACCGATTTAACTCATAACCTAAGCTTCTTTAATGTTTTCTTTATATTTCAGTAGAGGAAGAAGCTGCACTGCTCTGTGCACTAATGTATCGAAGATTGTGAGTAAGCGCTCAAGCATTTCAAAGCCTTGATCTCTATTGTTCTGAGCACGCTGGCATGGTCAACGGGATCAACGAGAATCGTAAACATGCCCAGGCGATTACCAGCCAAAACATCGGTAAAGATGCGATCCCCCACCATGGCTACCTGCTCGAAGGGCAAGCCCATTTGGGCCACAACGGGCCGGAGCTTGCGTCGGGAGGGTTTGCCAGCCCCAAAGGCATAGGGCACGTCTAAGGAGTCGGCAATACGGGCAATGCGATTGCGGCTAATGTTATTGCTCACTAGAGAGACCTGCACCACCTGCTTAACGTCTTGCAACCAGTCAATGAACTCAGGCAACATATCTCGCGCCCGAGAGGCCACAATCGTATCGTCAACATCTAGCACTAGTCCCTGAAGGTCTAATTGACTCAAAAGCGCTGGCGTGAGCTTGAGGATGCGGTCTTCAAGAATAAGATCAGGCTGCAGCAGGGACATGAAGCCGGGGGAGGGCATGGTTGAACTCAATGCAGAACAAAGTGTTGAGGCAAATCTACTGAGCGTTTCTTTGTTTGCGAATCGATGCGATCGCACGTTCATGTTCAGCCAGGGTGCGGCTAAACACATGAGTCCCATCATACCGAGCTACAAAGTAAAGATTCACAGTGCTATCAGGATTTAAGGTGGCCTTCAGGCTCTTGATCCCAGGACTAGCAATGGGAGTCGGGGGCAACCCTGCATTGATATAGGTATTGTAGGGTGACTTCTGTTTGACTTGGGCAAAGGTGAGGGGCTTATCTGGCGTTTGAGTAAACCCCAGACCATACTCAACAGTGGGATCAGACCCCAGCGTCATCCCCTTTCGCAATCGATTCCAGAACACCCCTGAAATTTCAGACCGCTCGCTATCTACCACTGACTCTTTCTCGACAATGCTTGCTAGGGTCACCCAATCTAAAAGACTGAGCTTCTCACTGCTCTGTTGTTGGTAGAGGGGCAGCGCAGTTTGCTCAAAGCGTTTGAGCATGACCGCCACCGTGGCCTTGGGTGTACGCTGATCTAGAGGGATTTGATAGGTGTCAGGGTAGAGAAACCCCTCTAGAAAGGGTAAGTTTTCTGGAAGCCAGGGAAAATCCTTGCGATCCACCTGTTTCGCTGCCTCTAAAAACTCAGCAGCGGTAAACCATTTTTGTTTTTCAAAATACTGGGCCATCTGCTCCATTCTCCAGCCTTCCGGGATTGTAAAGCTTTCTTCGAGCACCTGACCTGACCAGATTTTGGTCGCAATGTGATCGAGGGAGTCCTGAGGCGATAGCTCATAGGTACCGGCTTGAAACCCTGCCTGCGGCTCTCTCAGCATCGAGAGTCTGGTCCACAGCTTCCAGGCCTCTTGGGAGCGAATCAGACCGGCCTGCTGCAGCATTAGCCCGATCTGCTGAGCCGAGGCTCCGTTCGGGATCTGAATCTGGGTTTTGGTGGTCGAGGCCTGCACGGGTGCGATCGCAGAACGCCACCACATCCATCCGGCCCCAGCACCGATACAGGTTAACAGCGCCAGACTGAATACCCCTAGCCCAAGGCGACGCAGCAGTTTAGAACTCGATTTAGGTTGAGAGGACGAGACCTCTCCCGGTGTGCAGATATCAGGCATCGTTACTCAAATTCGTCGAGCATCTGTTCTTCAAAGAGGGGCTGGAGCTGGGGCTGCATCGCCTGGAATTCTTCAGGAGACAGCAGTTCAGGGGGGCCACTGCCCTGTAAGCGAACCACAAACAAGACCGGCTCTAGGGGCGTATAAATCACGTACTCTTGATCGTCGTGGTAAAACGTTGCCAACAGTTGATACTCATCAGGCTCATCTGTGGCACTGGCATCTTCAAGCTCTAGAACTAAGAGCTGCTCTTCATCGACATCGGGGAGATCGCCCGTAACTGTCAGCGACAGCGCACTGCGATGCAACTTCAGATTTTGTTCAGCAAGAACCGCCTCAGCAGTAGAGAATACCTCTCCGAGTTCAGAGTCTTCCAGAGGAACGAGCATTTCTTCGTCATCTTGGTCACTCTCCATCCAGGAGAAAATGTCCACCGGATAGTCGGCGGGACTCAATAATCCGTAGGATGCACCACCTAAATCCACTGCCATTTCAATCTGACAGACCAGGGACCGTCCGACCTCATCGGTCAGGGTAATCATTTCACCCTTCATTGCCATATGCCTTGTCCCTCAATTCACTGCTGCCTGCTTCTTCAGGAGCAATCTTCTCACGAGATGGGGCTTGCTGTCGTCGTTGATCGAGCCACTGCTGCAAAATTAAGGCTGCAGCCTTGCGATCAATCAGCCCGGTATGACGAGACGAACTGAGGTGCTGCTCCTCGATCATCAGCTCAGCTTCATAGGAGGTCAGCCGCTCATCCATGTATTCCAGCGGGAGCTGCAGCGCTTTTGCAAAGCGGCGGGCCAGTTTTTGAGTGCGCCGAGCCTGCTTGCCGATGCTGCCATCCATGGTGTAGGGCAGGCCAGCGACTAAAACGTCTATCTGACGTTCATTGACCCAATGCTGCAGTTTGGCTGTGTCTTCAATAAAGGTGGTGCGATGGATAGTCGTGAGGCCCGTGGCGATTAGGCCGGTGCGATCGCACCCTGCCACCCCAATCCGCCGATGCCCTAAATCTAGGCCCAAGGCTGAAATCAAAATCTCATCTCTCCCTGTAGCACTGTTACCGCCTGCCCCCCTAGCTTGAGGCTGTCTTGCTCAAGCTGAATTTTGACCCGTCCCGGCCTCTGCAAACAGTCCCCCTGCTCCAACACCAGTTCCTGGGAGGACTGGGGCGATAAATAAAGCGCCAAAGGACCACTAACCGAACCGGTCACCGGATCTTCTTCAATACCAGACTGTGGTGCAAAAAATCGAGAGTGCGCGCAGTGGGCAGGGTTGATTGTCTCTGTGGTGTAGACGCAGACGCCGCGCCAGTGCTGCTGCCGCCCCAACTGATCTAACTGCCGAAAATCTGGCGTCAATGCTTGGAGATCTTTCAATGTTTTGATCTCAATGAGTACATCGTGATTTAAAGAATCCACGACCGGCTGCGGCGAACCGGGAAGCTCCAGTATTTGGGTCAGATGGGTCGCGATGTCTGTCGGCACTGGCGTAAAGTCACACCGGGGTAAGGTCAACCAAACCCAAGGGGACGCACTGCCGTAGTCAATCGCCACCGACAGAACACCACTACGCGTCTCAATGTAAAGAATTTGGTGAGTGTGCGGACGCAGATTAAAGCGACCTAGCTCCGCGAGGGTATGCAACGTGGCAATGGTGGCATGACCGCACAGATCAACCTCTTGAGTCGGTGTAAACCAGCGGAGATGAAAATCAGCTTCGGGGTTTTGAGCAGGGAGAACAAAGGCCGTTTCTGAGCAATTAACCTCACGGGCGATGGCCTGCATTTGCTGCTCATTGAGGGCATCGGCTTGGGGGACGACCACAGCAGGATTCCCAGCAAAGGGAATCTGGGTAAAGGCATCGACCCAATATAGCGATAGTCGGTCGTCAGAATTCATCAGCAACGGGGTGAATCGGGCCAATCACAACCAGACCGTGGCCCTTGATCTGAGGGAGGCACCGGCCGCGAGGGCTTAGAACCCTCAGGATGCCGCGCAATCCGGGATGGCCCCCCATCCTGATTTCGAGGGGAGGGCTTTAACCACGTCAGTCGGTTCGGAGCAGGGGTCTGATTGGGCTGCAGTCCCTGGAGAACATCGGTGAGCTGTAGCCCTTCAAGGGATAGCGCTTTGGACTCTCTCAACTTATGCCACACGGAGCGAGACATGAGTAACGTTTGCTCCACCCGAACGGCACCCACCTGCTCAAGATATTCTTCCCGCTCAGATTGGTAATCCGTTGAGGTTAACGAAAGCGGGGCCGGGGGCATCTTCTGGGTCAAATGGGCCATGTGTGCCAGCAGCTCAGGATAGAGCCACGTATAGGCAGGATGAACTGTAAGCCGAGCTTGGTGAGGCTGACTCCCATCTCGACAGAGGCATACCTCAAAGTAGCCAATCGCCGCTTTCCGTTGTGGCTCAAAGACATACCCCCGCACCGGCTCGATGCGACGAAGGTGACACTGAGCTTGCGTCACAAGGCCAGTCAGAAAATTTGTTTTAAAATCTTGTATGTGGCGATCAAACACCTGCCGCACCAAGGGAGGCATGGATGCCGTATCTAACTGACACAAAAGAGCCGCATCTGCATTGCTGACAGGGAGAAGGTTCGGCAAAACAGAATCGTGTAGGGCTAGCTGCTGTAACTCTTCTGGTTGCAAAGACCAGTAGGTAATCTGAGCGAGGGGCTGAAAGCCATTGTGCCGATAAAGGCTCAAATGATCGCTGTGACCGGTGGCGACTTCAACGAGCCAGGTACGAGCCTCCCAGATTTTTTCAAGACAGTGCCTGAGTAATTTGGTCCCACCTTCTTGTCGCCCCACGCTGGGGTCCACGTTGAGATGACTGACGCGCCAAGTACTGCGGCTGTGGTTAAAGGGCGAGACTTGAATCGCGCCGACCACTCGATGCGCTTGTTCAAGAACGTAGGTCTGCAATAGATGCGACAGCGGATTCGGTAGACCGCGCAACAGTTTCAGGAGAGTTCCCCACTGTTGAAGGACGCCAACGTTCTGATCGGCTTCTGCAAAAAGGCCCCAATGAGATTGCTCACGCTCATGGGCGAGCAATGCTTCTACTGCGGCTAGATCTCGATATTGAACGGGTCGAACAGTGGTGTCTGTCTGAGGTGTCAAAGAAATCATACCGATCGCAATCCATGATGCATAGCGGAGAACCGTTCCAATGGCCGATTAGATTATTGCCCCCGGCAGGTTCAACCTGCGTTGAACCCCATATCTAGACTTTAACGGATCTGCACATTGATACTCAATTCTATGGTATCTGACTCTGATCTGAAAAGATCGAGAGGCTAAACGATGCCGAAGCCAGGACGGGTCTTGATCTGTCGCGCCCTCGGTGCCATCAAGGGAGGTCAAACACAAGCCCCATGATAAAACGGAGAGGAGAGGATTCGAACCTCCGGAACCCGCAAGGGTTCATCTGATTTCAAGTCAGACGCAATCGACCACTCTGCCACCTCTCCAAGGTGCAGGCCTAGGCCAGCTCCTATCTTATCGTAAGCCGACTTTTAACGTAAGCCGATGTTTAACATAGGCAACAGTCCCATCTCCGTTTATTTCGTTCGAGCAGCGGCAACCAGGATGAGGATCTATTGAGCGGCACAGCCTATGACGACGAATTCACTTTCTACCCCTGTGCCTGACGACCTTCAGCGCCCTGTGATCTTGGGGTTCGATCCCGGTCGAGATAAATGTGGGGTCGCGGTGATGGGTCGAGATAGAACCCTCTATTGGCATGAAGTGGTGCGGTCAGAAGATGCGATCGCAACCCTCCAAGCCCTCTGCAACGAATACCCCATCTCTCACTTCGTAATCGGCAATCAAACCACGTCAAAACAATGGCAGCAGCGCCTGCAGCCTCTCAAGGTAGAGATTGTCCCCGTCGATGAACGCAACAGCACCCTAGAAGCCCGCGATCGCTACTGGCAAATGTATCCCGTCAGCGGTCTCGCTCGTTTGTGGCCCCAAGGTTTGCGCACCCCGCCTCGCCCGATAGACGATATTGTAGCCATCCTCCTCATTGAGCGATATCTAGATGGCTTAGAGCAATGCTAAGTCAGGGGCTGCAGGGCCGCTGCAACCTGAAGTGCTGATTCATACCGCTGTGCTGGATCTTGATGAGTGAGTTGCGTCAAGATCTGAGCCATATCAGCATTAAGGCCCGGAATATCCTCCACCGTAAGCTGAGCTTCTTGATTGCCCAATCGATAGAACGCATCAGGGTCTTGCTGAGTCAACAAATAGATCATCGTTGCCCCCAATGCGTAAAGATCTGAGGCTGGGCTGGGTTGCCCGGTCTGCTGTTCGGGAGCCGTATAGGCTACCGACCCAATTGCGGTCCCTGCTTCACTCGGCACCGATAGATCTCCAAAGTTAACCAACACCACTTGGCTCAAGCCATGGGGAATGGTAGGGCGAATCAAGTTGGAGGGCTTTAAGCTTTGATGCAACAACGGTGACTCTCGCTGGTGTAGATAGCTGAGCAAATGGCTGACATCAATGGCCCAGGCCGACACCTGTGGGGGCGATAACGGTCCTTGACTGACCACAAGCTGCTTCAGCGTTTGACCATAGATCATTTCGCTGACCAAAAAAATTTGCCCTTGGCATTCAAAGGCTTCATAGATTTTGGGCATACCTGGGTGGCTGAGTTCACACAGCGACTGAGCCTGCTCACGAAACAACGGCAGACGGCTGGGATCAGACATCGTGGGATTCAGCGTCTTGAGAACTACCACATGTCCACCGCGCCATGCAATAAAGCTCTGCTCACGGGTGCCCAGGGCTTTGAGAACCTTGTATTCACCGACCGTATGCAGCACATGAAGGGGCTGACCACAGTCAATACAAACCAGAGCACGGGGTTCTGCTCGCTGATGCTGGCAGTCTGCCTTCGCCATATCGACCTGGGAACGCGGCGGCCAGACATGCTGCCCAATGACGTGAAAAGCGCGTAGATCTGACAGCGGCAGGCTCGTGGCTTTCGGATCTGGGTCTACAGTGATGGGCGGCGTCACCGGGGCTGCTTGAGCGATGGGTTCAGGGGCAGGAGCCTCTGCTTGGGTCGGCTTTAATTCTCGGCTATCCGAATCAGGCGCGTTCCCCAGCCGAATTTGAAGATTAGGGCCAGACCGAGCCAGACGCAGAATGCTCCCATCAGCTAAAGGTGCTTGATGGACGCGCTTGCCGTCTAAGTAAGTCCCATTAGTGCCTTGATTGACCACCTCCCACTGAGTGCCATTTTGGCGTAATTCAACGTGATAGCGCGAGACCACCGCACTGTAGAGGACCACGTGATTATCCACAGCTCGACCAATTTGAATCACTGGATTTTGATCAAAACTCCAGCTTTGTACCGGGGTCGATTGGACAGGATGTAACAGGGTTAGAGTAATCACGCCTTCAGTCCATTTGAAATAAGAATGTTACTAAATCTCCTTTGCCTAACGAAATACGATCGCCAGACTTCAGTCGGTGAGGATGGGTTGGCGATAATGGCACGTTATTGATATGGGTTCCGTTTGAGCTGCCTCTATCTTCAATGAAAAAGGCACCACTTTCAATACGAATGTCAGCATGGGACCGCGAAACCACTTCCGCATGAGGCAGATCGGCAACATCAATATCGGGAAGTACCGGTCCATTGGGTTTACCAATGTGGATGGTGCCGTTCTCTTGGGGCAGTTCAATAAAGGCGCTGGTTTGCAAGTGAACCAGTCGCACTGATCGATTTGCAGCGGGGGCTGGCTGGGCTGGTGGAGCAATCGTCGGCACAGGCCGGGTTTCTTCCGCAATGAAGGGAGCCACGTGAGCCGGTATCTGATGGATCGTTCGCTTCGGGTTGGGCGGGGATAGAGGCGGAAGCTGGATGGCTGTTTCGAGTTTGTCGGCAACCCGCGAGGCGTGTGGAGCCAGGCTGTGACCACATTGCCCACAGAACTGCGCGCCTGCCTGAAGAGATGCACCACAGTTTGGACAACTCTGAATCGATGGCAGCACAATGTCGCAAACGGCGCATTGCTTGGCATCAGCAAGATTTTGATATGAGCAATCGGGACAGATGATCATCTTGACGGGATTATCTTCAAGCAACAAGCTGGACATCGTTGCTTAATATCCTACATGAGGGCGCTGAGTCTTTAGGGGTTCAGATGCTGTCCTGCGGCCTCGTCTAGAAGCCAAAGGAGTTTTCCCTCTTGCGGTTGCACCAGTCGAGCAGGCCATTGTGATGCATCTGCCTGCTCTGCAAAGATTTGGTCTAGGGCAGTTTGCTTATTGGCTCCGGTCACCATAAAGATGACGCAGCGGGCGCTGTTAAGTAAAGGAACCGTAAAGGTGATTCGGGGCTGGCCGTCTTTGTCGCCTACCGTAATGCTGCGATCGCAAACCTGCAGCGCTTCAGTCTGGGGGAACAGCGATGCCGTGTGACCATCAGGCCCAATCCCCAGCAGCACCACATCAAGCTGCGGAAACTGGCCCGGCTCACTCTTGCTGCCAAAAAAGGCATTGAGATGATCTTCATAGGTCCGCGCCGCATCCGCCGGATCGGCGGCATGGGTTTCCATCGGATGAATGTTGTGTGCAGGAATGGCAACCTGATCAAGCCAAGCCTGCTGGGCCATCCCGGCATTGCTGTCAGGATTGTCAACAGGGACGTACCGCTCATCCCCCCAAAACACATGGAACTTGGACCAAGGTAAGTCTTGAGTGGCGAGTTGCTCATAGAGGGGCTTAGGCGTGTTCCCGCCAGCCAAAGCAATGGTAAAGCGATCTCGCTGGGCAATAGCGCTGTGCACTTCAGCCGTGACTAACTCTGCCGCACGCTGCACCAATTGAGCTGCATCGGCAAAGATCTCTATCGTTGGTTCCGTCATGGGCGCTGGGTACTCCTAAAGGTTGAAGACGATTTTGCTGATTTCACCGTCAGTACCTGGGGAGGGGTTGCATCAGGAGGATACACAAAGTCAACCGTCACCAGCCGCTGTTCTTTGGGTTGCAGGGTGAGGGTCACGAGCTCACTCCCTAGGGAACCTGCCGTTTGCACGACGTGAAAATACTCGCGTCGAGGGTTGGCCTCATCGTCACTGTAGCTCACGCGCACGGTACCTCGAAAGAAAACGTTAGGAGACGGCGCTCTTAAAAACCGTAGCCCTTCGGTTGCCTGATTATCTTTTAGGGGGGTTTGTAACTGCACCGTCACCGTACGCGGCTCTGAGCTGGGGTTGTACAGCGGCATCGACAGATCATAGTGCACCCCATAGTTGCCGTGGGCCAGATAGGCGGTATCAGGATAGCGGGCCAACATCGGTGCGCTTTGAATTTGTGACGTCCCAAAGGTGCCGCGATTAAGCAAGCTCAGCCCGTAGGAAAAGGCATTGCCAGGGTCTGGGATTTTGAGCTGATCGCTTTTAGGATCGGTGAGCTGACTGCGCCACTGGGAGCCTCGACTGACGCCAGCCACCCGACCATAGAAAAATCGGGGTCCGTTAGTATTGAGGGGCGATGGCTTGATGTCCCTTGGCTCTAGCAGTTCTCCGGTTAGCACAAGCTGTTCCCAGTCTTCTTTGGTAGGGATTCCTTCGCTGCCGTCTGGCCGTTTAGGGGCTTTTAGCGCCAGGCTTGCCATGTAGATGGCCCCCGATGACTGCAAACGAGCAAGGGTCGACCTGGAATTAGAAGAAGGGATATGGGCCGGGGGAGGAGCCTCAATCCCAGGGGAATCTAGCGTCGTGACTAAGGCGAAATTCGTTTTTGGCTCGGTCACCGGCTGAGCGGCCTCTGACCACACCGGATCTTTATTGGAGTTGGTGTCTACCGGCACCGGGATCGGCATATTCGCTAGCATGACAGACTGCCGAGGCTTTAGTTCTAGGCGAGAGGGCCAATAGGCTTGGCGCTGGCCTCGGAGAATTTGGCTTGAAGTCCGGTCCCCTGGCCCCGAAAAAATGCGCCCACTATCGTTG
>JBAUJD010001015.1:0-1782 GCA_049683515.1 Thermosynechococcaceae cyanobacterium
GATCCACGATAATGAGTCGCTCAATAAACAACATATCGCCTGTCAATCTCCGGCGGATGTGCTTATGCTTGCTGAGGAATATGGCTTTGCGTTGACGGAGGCTGATTTGCAGCAGGCCGCTCAGGTCGCTGCTGCTCAAGAAAGCTTTAGCTTTGAGAAACTATGGTTCCAGAGCCTAAAGATGATTTAAGGTGGTTTGTGCCGGAATGCGGATTTTTGGCTATGCCAAGCTGACGCCTGCCCAGCAGTTAGAACAAAAAGGTGCGATCGCATTTCACGATATGCAGCAACGTCCTGACTTACTGAACAGCTTCTATCCTAGCTGAGCAAAATAAGGAGTCTCACGCATCTATAACACTTCAAAGGAGCTGCGCCGATACATCTACAGACTCGGGAAAAAATTAGGCTTAGCCGTCAACTGATAGAGCTGGGGATAGGTACCAGACTCATAAGCACCTCGACAAAGAAGCAAATAAAACTCCCAATGGCGCTTCCACTCCTTTGTTGTACCAAAAGGGGTCGAAGTGATGATGTTGGCAATGTGAGGCTCAATTGTAGGCCAGTTCTTCTGAAAGTAATGATTCCAGGCCTTTAAAGTGGCTGGATAGCTGTTTGCAAGGTTGTTCTCTTTACACTTAATAAATTGACGATTGCTTTCAATCGCCTTACCTAGCTCTGACGGAGAGCCAATTGATAAATGAGGAAAGATATATCGGTTGATATAGGGATCACACACAGGTGTTGGATGATCTGACCCAATCGTCTGAATGCCTAAGATTCCGTCTTGGGCCATCACCTCCCGTACATTCTTGAGGATGTGAGGCCAGTTTTGAGTACCACCATGCTCTATGGTTTCAATGAAAATGCACTTAGTAACCTTGTCAAGGCTTAATTGCTTCAGGATGCCTACATAGGAATCATGGTAGCTATGATTATAGAAGAAATAGTTTTCTAGCTCGGAGAATTTAGAATGACAATAGTCTATCTGGACATCCGAAATAGTAACCCCAATGTAAGTCAAATGAAAGCGACTCATTAGATATTGAGGCAATGTTCCCCATCCACATCCACAATCTAGGATGACATCTCCATCTTTAATCTGAAGTTCTTCTGCCCAATAATCTAGATTTTGTTGTTGTGAAGCTGTCAGGTTACTGGGGATCTCCTCAAGCCCAGACCAGTCTCCAGTGGTGTACTTCATTGACTCTTCTAAGAAACCTTCATACAGCTCCGTTGGGAGGTCGTAATGTTTTTTGGCAACATCTCGCTGCCTCATCAATGACATATTGAAGTATTTGTATAATAGCTGCTCAAGAATCAAAGGGATCGAATTAGGAAGCTCAAATAGGATAGAGTTTGTTCTAGACTTTTGATTGAGATTAAATAAGCGCTTGAACAATAAATCAATGCGATCGCATTCCCATAATCCTTTGATATACGTATTCCCTAGTCCCAAGGTCTTAAACAACCGCATTTGGTTGAGTACGGTATCTCTTTTACCCTCTTGGCATACAATATCCCACGGATTTTTGAAGCCATGAGCCTCATTTTTAGTCAGGACTTGAATATTCTGTTGGCTTAATAATTGAACTAAGAGCTTTTGCTTTGCAGGGATAGCCTCTCGACTCTTGATCCTTGAAGACAGAGAGGAACTCATGGTAGCCTTCCTTCAATCGATACAAGAACATAAAACTAAGTTAAGGGAGCTGTGCCTTGGGTTCTGCAGTAATTTAGAAGAAATTAAGATCTTCGATTTGGGCTGCTCAGCCAAGTCCAGGGTTG
>JBAUJD010001016.1:0-2147 GCA_049683515.1 Thermosynechococcaceae cyanobacterium
GGTAAGTGGCACCTCGGGAACGGGTAAAACGCTGCTAGCGGTCCAGTTTTTGTATCACGGCATTATTCACTTTGATGAACCGGCTGTGTTTGTTACTTTTGAAGAGTCACCCACCGACATTATTCAAAATGCGCTCAGTTTTGGCTGGGACCTGCAGCAGCAGATGGATAATCGAAAGCTGTTTATTTTGGATGCCTCGCCGGATCCGGAAGGGCATGATATTGCCGGTGAGTTTGATCTGTCGGCTTTAATTGAGCGCATTCAGTACGCGATCCGTAAATACCAAGCGACACGGGTGGCGATCGATTCGGTAACGGCTATCTTTCAGCAGTATGACGCTGCTGGCGTAGTACGCCGAGAGATTTTTCGCTTGACCGCTCGTCTGAAGAGCATTGGGGTCACCACCGTGATGACCACTGAGCGGGTGGAGGAATATGGTCCAGTAGCTCGCTTCGGGGTGGAGGAGTTTGTCTCTGATAATGTGGTGATTTTGCGAAATGTGCTTGAAGGGGAGCGCCGTCGTCGCACCCTAGAGATTTTGAAGTTGCGGGGCACTAGCCACATGAAGGGGGAATACCCGTTCACGATGACCCACGATGGGATTAGCATTTTCCCGTTAGGAGCGATGCGGCTCACGCAGCGATCGTCCAATGCCCGTGTTTCGTCTGGAGTGGAGAAGCTGGACGAGATGTGTGGTGGTGGGTTCTTTCGGGATTCAATTATTTTGGTGACGGGGGCGACGGGGACCGGCAAGACGCTGTTGGTGAGCAAGTTTATCGAAAATGCCTGCATTAATGGCGATCGCGCCATCTTATTTGCCTACGAAGAATCCCGCGCTCAGTTGTCACGTAATGCTTTCTCTTGGGGCATTGATCTAGAGGATATGGAACAGAAGGGCTTGCTGAAGATTCTGTGTGCCTATCCTGAGTCTGCTGGCTTGGAAGACCATCTACAGATGATTAAGTCTGAGATTGCGGAGTTCAAGCCCTCTCGAATTTCGATTGATTCGCTTTCGGCATTGGCGCGGGGCGTGAGCAATAATGCCTTCCGGCAGTTTGTGATTGGGGTAACGGGGTTCGCAAAGCAAGAAGAAATTACAGGATTTTTCACGAATACAACGGATCATTTCTTAGGATCTAACTCGATTACAGAGTCTCATATCTCGACGATTACCGATACGATTTTGATGTTGCAGTATGTAGAGTATCGGGGCGAGATGTCGCGGGCGATCAATGTCTTCAAGATGCGAGGATCTTGGCACGATAAAGGGATTCGAGAATATACGATCAGTGAGAAGGGACCGAACATTCAAGAATCGTTCAAGAATCTGCAGGGAATTATTAGCGGGACGCCAACACGGGTCTTGGTCGATGAGAAGCAAGAGCTTTCTCGGATTGTTAAGGATGTGCAAGGACTGTAGGGATAGGACTTTTGACGCTCTCTCACAGTAAACAGGCTTCGGGTTTCAGATCGCGAGCCATTAATTCTGTAACCGCCTCCTGAGGGCTACATTTTCCGTTGAGGAGTCGATAGACTTGGCGAGAAATGGGTGTTGAAATGGCTTCGCGATTGGCAAGATTGATGAGGACATTGGCGGTGTTGACCCCTTCTGCTGTGCCTTTGAGGGCTGCGAGAATCGTCTCTAGGGATTGTCCCTGGGCTAGTTGATAGCCGACTTGGTAGTTCCGACTCAATGGACTGGTGCAGGTTGCTAATAGATCCCCTAGCCCTGAAAGGCCCAAAAAGGTTTCGGGCTGACCGCCTAGGTGGGTTCCGATTCGCATGATCTCTGGCAGGGCACGGGTCATGAGGGCTGAACGGGCATTGGTGCCTAGCTTGAGGCCGTCACAAACGCCAATGGCGATCGCAACCACATTTTTCAAAGTCCCGCCCAGCTCAGTCCCCAAACAATCAGAATTGGTATAAACCCGAAACCGCTCAGAAGCGAACACTACCTGTACTTTCTCTGCGGCCTTGAGGTCAGTACTGGCGGCGACGGTGGCAGCGGGCAACCCCTGTTCAATTTCTTGAGAGAGATTTGGTCCCGATAGCACCACAATTGGGTTTAGAGGCAATGCTGCCTGCCAGATTTGCGATGGCGTGCGCGTGGTCTCTGGATCTAACCCCTTGGTTGCACTCACGATAAT
>JBAUJD010001017.1:0-5878 GCA_049683515.1 Thermosynechococcaceae cyanobacterium
GAAAACCAAGAGCTTGCCAACCGTTGTAAACAGCTTCGCCATGAACTGGCCCAGCTCCATCAGCCGACCTTCCGCCAAGCCCGTGACACGCCCAATGACTTAGGCACTCAGCTTACCCATACCCAGGAGCGGTCTCGATCAAGCATTGCTCACATCATTGAGGCCAATCTAGCGCGAGTGCAGGAATCGTTAAGGGTACTCGAAGAATATAGCAAACTGCACGACCCCGCGATGGCCGAAGCCTGTAAGCAGATTCGATATCAAATCTATACCCTAGAAAGTCGCCTCAACGAACATTCAAAAAGCCATCAACCCCTACCGGCCTTATATCTGGTCACCTCACCGAGTAAATCACTCATTTCAATCGTTGAAGCGGCCCTGAAAGGTGGCTTGAGGCTGGTGCAGCATCGCGATAAAACAACCCCTGATCACCAGCGCTTAGAAACGGCACGGCAGCTTTGTCAGCTTTGCCACCAATATGACGCAGTTTTTATCGTCAATGACCGCGTGGATATTGCCCTTGCGGTCGATGCCGATGGTGTTCACCTAGGCCAGCAAGATATTCCCGTAGATCTAGCCCGCCAAATTTTGGGGCCTAACAAACTGGTCGGTCGTTCTACCACCAACGCTGACGAAATGGCGCGAGCCATTGCCGAGAACGCTGACTACATTGGTGTAGGGCCAGTGTTTGCGACACCGACAAAGGCAGATAAAGCCCCTGTGGGTTTTGACTATGTTCAATATGCAGCCCGTCATGCACCGATGCCTTGGTATGCCATTGGCGGTATTGATGAGCACAATATTGGCGATGTGATCAACGCAGGTGCCAAGGGAGCTGCCGTTGTTCGGGCCATTATGCAATCATCAGATCCTGCTCAAGCAACTCAGAAGCTGCAGCAGTACTTTGCCGTTGAAGCATGAATGGCAAAAAAATAGCCTCGGATCCCTTGTAAAGAGAACCGAGGCGAGAAGATCGCAGCAAGTCTAGTCGTCAGATTCTCCTGCCGCTAGCTGATCAGCAACCTGATCATCGATTAGAGCATAGTCATCCGTGAGATTAACCTCTAGTCCTTTGGTAGAACGAGGGCGTCCGCTGGTATCAGATACGAGACCATCGCCCGGTTTAGGATAAGTGCTTGGATCAGCGAGAGTCTGTCCGTAGCTGCGTGCCGTTTGGTCATCGATGACGTCGGTTTCCCCGGCAAAGGTAGACCCGTCATACATAGGTTCTAATTCACCCCCTTCTTCGTAGGTATTGAACCCCGTCCCGGCTGGAATCAGACGACCAATAATGACGTTCTCCTTGAGACCTCGGAGCCAGTCAGACTTACCTTGGATTGCCGCCTCGGTGAGCACCCGCGTCGTTTCTTGGAAACTTGCGGCTGAAATGAAGCTATCGGTATTCAAAGATGCCTTTGTAATACCCAGCAGTACCGGCGTATAGTCTGCCGGTGCGCCTCCGGTAATCGACATCGCCTCGTTGACCTGTTCAACCTGATAAAGGTCGATCAGCTCTCCCGGCAACATGGTGGTATCGCCACCATCGTCAATCCGCACTTTAGAAGACATCTGGCGAACCACGACTTCAATGTGCTTATCCGAAATATCAATCCCCTGAGATTGGTACACAGACTGAACACCATCCACTAAGAACGTTTGGACCTTCTGCAAGCTGATCAGCGCTGCTTCATAGGTACCCTTTGATTCTTTGTGGAGCTTGAAGTGAATCTCTAAAATATCGTGGGGATTGATGGGACCATCGGTGATTGGTTCACCCGCTTCAACGAATTGACCATCGTTAATGAAAGGGTTCTGACCTGGACCAATGGGATAATCCGTAATGGTGCCATCATCTTCAACGACCTTGATTTCGATGCTGTCATCCTCGTTGTAGACCACTTGGCCTGCGCCTGGACGCTGACAGAGGATACACATCTCTTTGGGTTTGCGAGCCTCTAGAAGTTCTTCAATTCGAGGTAGCCCCTGAATGATGTCTCCCGTTTTGGTCCGTTCAAACACAAGGAGCGCGAGGTTATCTCCCCGCTGCACCAAATCGCTATCGTCGATTTGTAGCACGGCCCCCGGTGAGACGAGGTAAGGGCGAGCAACGCGCAGTATGACTTGATTATCTTGAACCTGCATGGCTTGACAGGAGTCAGTAGCGGCAATGCCAGGGGCAATTTCATCCCCGGCCCGGAGCAGAGCACCCTCTTTGACGGATGGCGTTTTGCCATCAAGGTCAACGGTAATCAGATCTGCATCAGTAATCACCAGCAGACGACGAATGGCTTCACCGTCGCCGCGAATGCCTTGGACTTCGCCACCCTGCTTTGCTTTGATCTCAGTACGAGCAACAACTGCACCGGGTTTAATGTGCTGACCTGCTTCTACCAGTAGGCGAGTATGGGTGCTGCCTTGGGTTTGATCCGCTGCGATATCACGACGAATCACTAGGGTTTCTAGAATGACAAGCTGCAGGCGTTCTAGTTCGGGATCTTTTGGATCGGGAATCACTTCGATGTCTGCAGCCAGTTGTGGCCCTTCGGCGTCAATGTTGAGCACGAGCTGAGTCTTGAGCAGATCAACGCCGTTTACGGACTTGACGCGTTCCCCATCTTTGTAGGGGAGGCGCTGCAGAGCTTGGAGCTGAATCGAACGCCCCGACTCATTGATCGATTTTTGAGAGGGAATGCCGGGTTCATCAGGAACCGTAAACTCAACCACAGGACGCAGGAGAACGGCATCTCCTTCTGGGGTCTCAACGCACTCAATATAACGAAGTTCATCAACGGTGATCCCAGGGATAATGGTGTCTCCAGGATTGGCAATGGTTTCATGCTTACCCTTAGCCGCCTCTGGGTCGTCCACAAGGTGAAGATCGCCGGGCTTGATCAACACCTCACGAAGAATGTCATTCTTCTGCGTAATCTCAACGACGCCGCTGCTTTGACAAAAGATGTCTTTGACAACCTCGGTGCCACCTTCAATATATTGCCCGTCTTCAACGAGCAACAGAGAAATATCTTTGTTGACTTCGTGAGCCTCTTCAGGAATCCACAGGAGGGTTCCGCCTTTGGTGACTTCGAGACCCTGCTTAGATTTACCACTGCGCTTGGCAACTTCTACGCCAGCATATTTGATAATACCGCCGGTCGTGGTGTGGTAGGTATCGTCGATCAGTTCGGCGACAACCTGGTTATTGAGAACTTTAGATCCTGGGGTTGCCCGCAGCATAAAGTTTTGATTTTTACGGGCTTCAATAATGTATTGTTCACGACCTTGGTGGGCATCGAGAATGACCTTGGCATGGTCTAAAACGACCGATGCGGTGATCATTTCAACCTCACGTCCCCCTTTGCCCTCAACCTGCTCTGGCAGACGGACGATGCCGCCATGCTCACTCATCAGCTTGGTTTCGGCTAAGACCTCTTCTGCTGAGATGCGATCGCCATTTTTAACAGTGGGTTCAGCGCTAGGCGGCAGGTTATACACCTCGCCTGAGAGCACCCAAATCAGTCCGCCACGGGGGGCAATTCGAGTGGTATTGCCCTGGCGATCGTGCTTCTCTTCAGGCACAAGATTGAAGAAGGTCGCTTGCCCTGCAAGGTCAGAGGTGACATCTTTAGTGGCTTTTTCCGTCGTTTTCTGAATATTTCGACCCGTGATTGCCACCTCAGCCAGCATCTTGCCTGCTGTGACCGATGCGCCATCTTGGAACAGCAGCGTAGAACCTTGAGTGATATCAAAGGTCTTTTTCTTACTCTTCCCTTCAATGGTGAGCTTGGTGCTGGTTTCTGCCGTAAGCGCATCTTCGCCATGACGGGTGCGGTAGGCACGACTCTTCATCTGCTTGGGATACTTAATTACCCCATCAAAAGGCGCACGAATCTGGCTAGCAACCTCTGCGGTGAAAACGCCGCCGGTGTGGAAGGTCCGCATGGTGAGTTGGGTACCCGGTTCACCAATGGACTGAGCCGCAATAATGCCCACCGCTTCACCGACATCAACCAAGTGGGCGTGAGCTAAACTCCAGCCATAGCAAGCTTGACAGACAGAACGGGCGGCTTCACAGGTGAGGGGCGATCGCACAATCACCTCATCAACTTTGGCATCCCCAATGACTCTTGCCGTCGCTTCAGAAATAGCGCCGTTCTTCTCGACGATCACTTCGCCTGTTTTGGGATGAATCACTGGCTCTAGTACCACTCGGCCCAGTAGACGATCCTGGAGCGGGATCAAAACGCGCTCTCCGTCGGTCATGCTCTTCACCGAGACACCGCGTTCAGTGCCGCAATCAGCCTCTCGAATGATGACGTCCTGGGAGACATCCACTAAACGGCGCGTCAGATAGCCAGAATCTGCCGTTCGCAGGGCCGTATCCACTAGACCTTTTCGAGCGCCGTAGGACGAAATGATATATTCAGTAACCGTCAGTCCTTCTCGGAAGTTTGTCTTAATGGGGAGCGCAATAATTTCACCCTGCGGATCAGCCATTAAGCCCCGCATTCCCACCAACTGACGAACCTGAGATAGATTACCCCTGGCCCCAGAGAAGGCCATCATGTAGACCGAGTTCAGAGGATTGTTCAATTTGAAGTTGCGAACCACTTCATCCTTGAGTTCTTCACTGGTTCCGTTCCAGGTATCAATGACCTTCTGGAAGCGCTCTACCTCAGTAATCTCGCCGCGTGTATACCGATCTTCAGTCGCTCGAATCTCTTCTTCCGCCGTTTCCAGCAGTTGCTTCTTGATGGCCGGAACCTGGAGGTCGTCTACGCTAATGGACACCCCTGCTCGAGTCGCAAAGCGAAATCCAAGATCTTTAAGATGATCCGCCATTTCTGCAGTACGAGCGGTGCCATAGTGCGTGAACGACCAGTGGACTAGCTTTTTCAAGCCCCCCTTATTGACCACTTTGTTTGTAAATACAGGAGGTAATTTCTCCCGAATTGCTTGCTCTGTCATAACTGTGCGCCTCTACCTTAGCTAGCCAACAGGGAATCTTGAATCGTCTTGTTATAAATAATGCGGCCTGGAGTGGTGCGAATATACTGTGAAATCACCTCTCCCTCAGCACTTTCTCGAATGCGCCTTGAGGGATATATCGACGTCACCGAACCATCATCGCCCTTCTCAATCGTAGGTTCTGCATCGCCATCAGTGTCATCCACTGGGCCATCAAAGCGAACCCAGACATAGGCATGGAGATCAACTTGGCGCTGCTCATAGGCCATAATTGCATCTTCAAGATGGGAGTAATATTGCCCTGCCCCTTTTTGCTGATCGGGATTATCAGCGGTGAGATAGTAGCAACCCAGCACCATATCTTGACTAGGCGTCACGATGGGGCGACCCGTTGCCGGAGACAAAATATTATTTGAGGCCAACATCAAAAGACGAGCTTCAGACTGAGACTCGATAGATAGAGGCACGTGAACCGCCATCTGGTCCCCGTCAAAGTCAGCGTTAAAGGCCGGACAAACCAGAGGATGAAGCTGGATGGCGCGACCGTCTACCAAGAGTGGCTCAAAGGCTTGAATCCCCAAACGATGAAGGGTCGGGGCGCGGTTTAGCATGACCGGATGCCCTTCAATGACTTCATCTAGCACGTCCCAAATAACGGGATCGTTGCGTTGAATGAGTCGCTTCGCAGCTTTGATGTTGTTGACCAGTCCCTGTCGGATCAAGCGATGGATGACAAAGGGCTGAAATAGCTCGATCGCCATTTCTTTGGGCAGACCACACTGGTGAATCTTCAGCTTGGGACCCACCACAATAACGGAACGTCCAGAGTAGTCAACCCGCTTACCAAGAAGGTTCTGCCTAAAGCGGCCCTGTTTCCCTTCAATAATGTCTGAAAGAGATTTGAGCGGGCGAT
>JBAUJD010001018.1:0-4579 GCA_049683515.1 Thermosynechococcaceae cyanobacterium
CTCGCAGAGTAAAGACCTCAAAGTCCCCCAGGATAGGGAATTTAGGGGGCCAACACAGCACTTTTGCCCTCCAGCCTCACCCATTGATCAGCCATTGCCTGTTCGATCGCAAAATAGAAAAGACAAAAAGACAAACATTGAGAAAACGCTTGTGCAGGCGGCGTTAACTCTTGCATCGGCCCCCTAAATCCCCCACCAGTGGGGGACTTTGACTGCTCACTATCGGCTTTGTTCGCTAGCTTTGAGAATCTGATCAAGCACGCTCTCTAAGTCGTCGATCGCATCCTGATTACGAAATCGCACCACTCGATACCCCAACTGATTCAGCCGATCAGTGCGGGCCGCATCATACTCAATCTGCTGATCATGAATCTCCCCATCCAGTTCAACCACCAACCGACATTGAGCGCAGTAGAAATCTACAATAAACGACTCGATAGGATGCTGACAGCGAAACCTCAAGCCACCAAGCTGACGCTTTTTGAGAGCTTGCCACAAGATCCGCTCCGCAGGAGTCAGCCGCAGCCGCAGCCGTCGAGCCGCAGCCACGATAGCAGGAGTTGAACTACGAATACGACGTGGTTTCATAACCAGATCTCAAAGTCCCCCACCAGTGGGGGATTTAGGGGGCCAGCGCAAAGAGTTAAGCGACTCATACAAGAAGTGTCATGTAATCTAGAATAGTGCCAAACAAAAATCGCTTAATTCTCTAGCTCATCCAACAGAGAGAACAATCATGAGCTGGCGAGACTATATCCATGCCGATCCTGAAATTCTAGTGGGCAAGCCTATCATCAAAGGAACGCGGCTCTCTATTGAATTTATTCTGGGCCTACTCGCACAAGGCTGGACAGAACCCCAAATTCTAGAGAGCTATCCCAGCCTGACCCCAGAAGCCATCAGAGCTATCTTTGCATTCACGGCAGAATGTATGCAGGAAGAAGCACTGTATTTCCTAAAGCTAGAAGCCAGTTAGTGAGAGTTTTGGCGAATGAGAACTTCCCCAGACCCAGTATTTTGCTATTACGTCAGGCACAGTGGGATGTCGCATCCGTCTCAGAAGATTCACCCGAAGCGAAAGATTCTAGGGTTTTAGCGAATGCTGCCGAAGAAAAACGCATTATCCTAACGTTTGACTGTGACTATGGAAAACTGATTTTTCGTTTAGGATCTCAATCACTCCCCGCAGGCGTAATCTATTTCCGATCATACAAGCAGCGTAAGATAGCCCCTATCGCAATATCCTATAATCGGGCCGTGTGAGGTCTATGTTCAGAAGAACCCTCTCCAACACAATATCCAGTAACGCTATAGTTGAAGCACTCATTGGTAGATATCACGATGATGCTACAGCTCCAACAACTCAGCGTTCCCCCAGGCCAGCGCCTGCTGCTGAATAACATAAGCTGGGCTGCCCTAGAAACCATCTTGGACGAGCTCGGAGAGCATCGCAATACCCGGATCGCCTACAGCAACGGTACCCTAGAGTTAATGACCCCACTCCCTGAGCACGAAAGAGCCAAAGTGATTCTAGGGGACTTAGTGAAAGCACTACTAGACGAGTTAGACCGCGACTGGGAATCATTGGGATCAACCACCTTCAAACGAGAAGCAATGGCCGCTGGGATTGAACCCGACGATTGTTTTTATATCCAGAACTATAGCCGCGTCATTGGTCAAGAAAAACTTGACTTCAATATCGATCCGGCCCCAGACCTCGCCATTGAAGTGGACGTGACCTCTCAAACACAGGTGAGCGCCTACGCTGCACTAGGCGTTCCTGAAATCTGGTGTTACCGTAACCGTCAATTGCAAATCAACCTGCTAGAAACCGATCAATATATCCGGTCTCAAAATAGCCTTGCCTTTCCTAGCATTCCTATCATTAAAGGTATCTCAACGTTTTCTGAGATGAGCCGCACGCAAGGCCCTAGACAAACCCTCAAAGCATTTCGGGCTTGGGTTAGGCAGCAGCCGTAATCTCTAGAAATCAATTTGGCAATTGATGAGGGTCAATACCTTACGATCTCACTCTAGAGTTCGCGCAGCCGTCGAAAGAAATCAGCTTTTTCCAACCCAATATCTTTAATTATCCCCGCAAGTGTACCCGGCTTCAGATCTTTCCCAGAATGCATCGGAACCACCACTCGATTACCAGAGTTGTCTTTATATATCGCGTGACTCCCCCTTTGGCGATCTAGCTGATACCCTAATGCTGAAATAACACGAATGAAATCCTTTGCCTTAATAGACGGCAAATCGCTCATACAGAGACACAGACTTGCTGGACAATCAAGCTATTTTCAGGCACTCGCTCCCTATCGGCCTGTAGGCTCTCAATATAAAGCGCGATCGCCTCACTAATATTTGCTGAGGCTTCCTCAAAAGAATCTCCCTGGCTGTGGCACCCTTTTAGGGCTGGGCAACTGGCATGATAGCCACCATCCGCTTCCTTCTCAAAAATCACCATGTAGTTATAGGTTCTTTTCGGCGCTGTACCCATGAATGATCCTCCATAACCGAAACAACTAGATCTTAATCTGAGATGAGTCACACTCAAGGTCCTAGCCAAACCCTCAAAGCATTCCGGGCTTGGGTTAGGCAGCAGCCGTAATCTCTAGAAATCAATTTGGTAGTTGATGAGGGTCAATACCTTGCGATCGCAAATACTCCTCTAACCGCTCCCGTGCCTGCCGTTCCTGTAACGCAATTGTCTCGGCCTGTTCCTTTTCCTGTCGTTCTTGCTCCTTTTCCTGCCGTTCTTGCAACACTTGCTGCTCCGCCAGTTCCTTCTCCTGCCGTTCTGCCTCTTCAGGGAATGGGACTAGGTCACCATTATCAGTAAACCACCGGAGCTTTTGCCCATAGAGGCCTAGCTCTAACCCCAACTGTTGACTGGGCAATCGCCCCATATCGGTTGGAGTAATCTCTTCATACTGACCGTTGACTAACCGAAAGCCAGCAAATTCGAGTGTCTCAGGATGAAACCAATAGTACTCCGGCAACCGCCATATATTTTGATAGAGGTCTTTTTTTGTGCCCCGATCCACTGTTGCCGTGGAATTAGAGAGCAACTCAATCACCACATTGGGATACTTGCCCCCTTCTTCCCAGATCGTCCAACTGCGGCGATCCTTTTTCTCAGTCCCTAAGACAATAAAAACATCTGGCCCCCGGAAATCTCGCTTCTTGGTCTGTTTGGCGCTGTAGTACACCGTCAGATTCCCAGAAATATAGAAATCATCCCGCTCGCGCCACCAATATTTGAGAAGGCGAATCAGCAAGTCAATTTGTTCGCGGTGCAGGTCAGTTTCCAACGGCGGTTCATCACTCTCTAGATTCATGGGCAGCAGCACGACACCCTCAGGCAGCTCTAAATTAAGCTGAGGGCTATCTTGGCGGGTCGGTGGTATAGCGTCTAGACGAACCATCGCGTGAGGCTCCGATAAACTGACTCTAGCTTAGCGTTTACAAACGGTCCTAAAAAGATATCCAGACCCAAGAATCGGGTACCCTCATGGCTGAGGGATGGCTCGATCTCAATAAAGATCCTTTGAGTACAGCCCTCCATCGATCTTTATCTTGGAACGCTGCCATGGAGCCAAATGGAACTGTGCCTCAGACAGAATTATCTCAACCTTCCACGACCTCTAGAGATCTGTTTGGCCCTTTGGCAGTGGGCTTATACGCCCTGTTGACGCTGTTACCTGACAGCAGCAGTCTAATGGTGGCTTGGCCTTGGGTCTTTATCTGGCAAGTCGGCTTATTCTTGCCCTGGCTGTGGTTGCTCAAAGAGGGATGGCAGCAATCTCGGTTCACTAAACTCGGCTATGGCCTTGACTATGGAATCGTTCTAGCCGTCGTGGGCCTATTGGGATCAACTGTTTTGGCTCAGTTCCCGCAGCAGGCGCGTTGGTATAGCTGGGCTGGACTTTGTGCCCTAGCGGCTCTCTACGCCCTCAATACTTGGTGTAATAGTCCGACCCGCAGACAAAAATTACTCATCGCCCAAGGCGGCTTGGGTTTAGCGTTTATTACCGTAAGTCTAAGCCTCTGGTTCTTTCAGACCTATTTACCAGAACTGAGCCGTTTGCAGGGAATGAAGGCCGCAGGGCTGAACCTCTCCTTTAATTTTTCGGTACCGGAATTACAGAATTGGGCACCCATTGGTCACCAAAACTATGTGGCGGGGTTTTTAGTGTTGTGTTTGCCGCTGCTTGTGGGGCTGTGTCTGAGTGCTTCGGCAAAGATGCGATGGGTGTGGGGGTTAGGGGTCTTTTTGGGCCTCGTCGATCTGTACACCACCAGTTCTCGTGGCGGCTGGCTCGGCATGGTTTTCGTCGCGGTTTCAGCGGTGATCCTCCTGAAGCGCTTATCACCCCGTCTTCGTTGGCTGACGGGCTTGGGGATCTGCCTAGGCCTACTGGGTATGCTTCTAGCTAATAATCGGTTGCGGACCTTGTTAGTGAGCGCCTTTGATCGAGCCAGTGCTGGGGAAACGGTTGCGTTTCGCTTGATTACCAATGCCGCAGGATGGGATATTGGCTTAGCACACCCCATTTTCGGTGCAGGTTTAGGC
>JBAUJD010001019.1:0-5167 GCA_049683515.1 Thermosynechococcaceae cyanobacterium
TGTATGATTTGCCCAGCGAATATCCCGAGGAACCTGGCTTGCCCGACATCTTTCACGATCTGCAGTCTCAACTGCTGAGCGCAACTTCGGGAGCTGGGAATTGACCCTAATGATCTCTAAGTCCAAGCCGAACCGATTCAAAACACTGCTCTCTTATCTCAGTCCGCACCGCACCAAAGTCTTTCTGGGTATTTTTGCCCTGCTGCTAGTCAACGGGTTTGGCACCTATATCCCAATTTTGATTGGGCAGGTTATTGACGATCTGCAAATTACCTTTAGTGCCGATCAGGTCAGAGATTACGTGATCCAGCTTTGTCTGCTGGCCTCGATCATGTGGATTATTCGGATGGCCTCGCGCATGTGGCTATTTGGCGTCGGTCGCCAGGTCGAGTTTGATATTAAGCAGCGCCTCTTTGAGCATCTTCTGCGTTTAGAACCGTCTTACTTCGCCATGAACAGTGCCGGAGATTTAATTAGCCGGTCTACCAGCGATGTCGAAAACATTCGGCGGCTGGTGGGGTTTGCGGTGTTGAGCATTGCCAATACAGCCTTTGCCTATGCGCTGCGGCTTCCCGAAATGCTGAAAATTGATCCGGGTCTAACCCTGGCAACCTTGGCGGTTTATCCGCTGGTGATGCTGATTGTGAATGTGTTCAGTCATCGGCTACGCACTGAGCAAGCTGCAGTTCAGGAATCGCTTTCTGAGCTGAGCCAGTTGGTTCAAGAAGACATGAGCGGCATGGCGCTCATTAAAATCTATGCCCAAGAGCCCAAGGAACAAGAGGCCTTTGAAACGCTGAATCAAGATCTGCTCGATAAAAAGGTGGCGCTGCTGAAAACGCGCAATATTTTGTTCCCGGTTGTGGGTGGGTTTGCCAGCATTAGCCTATTGGTGTTGCTGTTTTTTGGCAGTCGCGCCATTGCCGACAGCACCATTACTGTGGGCGGTTTTGTCTCGCTACTCATCTTTACCCAGCAGCTTATTTTCCCGACGGCCATTCTAGGGTTCACGATCACGGCCTATCAACGGGGCGAAGTCAGTATCGAACGGATCGAAGCAGTTCTTTCCGTAGAACCAAAAATTGAGACCCAATCCGATAGTTTGGCGTTACCCCGCTCCACCGTTCAAGGATATTTAAAGGCCGACAACCTGACCTTTGCCTATGGTAAAGAGCGTGCGCTAGACCGGGTCAACTTTAATATTCAACCGGGTGAAATGGTGGCGGTGGTGGGTCCCATTGGGTCGGGTAAATCGACTCTCGCCAACGCCATCCCCAGGCTGCTTGATATTTCGGCAGGGCAGCTTTTTGTCGATGGCAAAGACATTACCCAGGTTGCGCTAGAGGATTTACGGGGGGCAATTGCCTACGTTCCCCAAGACAGCTTTTTGTTTAGCACTACCCTGCAAGACAACATTCGCTACGGCGTACCCAATTACGAGCAGTCCGATGTCGAAGAGGCGGTGCAGCAGGCTCAGCTCAAGGACGACGTGCTCACCTTTCCGAGGCAATATCAAACCCTCGTTGGTGAGCGAGGCATTACGCTCTCTGGCGGTCAACGGCAGCGGGCCTCCCTGGCGCGGGCTTTGATTGTTGATGCCCCCATCCTAATTTTGGATGACGCCCTTTCTAGCGTGGATAACCAGACCGCCACCCAAATTCTGCAGGCGCTAGCTCACCAGCAAAAAACGGTGGTGTTTATTTCACACCAGATGTCAGCAGCAGCAATGTGCGATCGCATCCTCGTCATGGACAAAGGCACCATCGTTCAAGAGGGCACCCACGCCGAGCTGCTTGAACAACCCGGACTCTACCAATCACTGTGGAACAAGCAAAAACTAGAGGCCGCGCTGCAGTGAGCCAACGTGCCTCCGCAACATTGGGGTATGCGCCATAAGGTTACACCGCCGGTCAATTGTAAGACTGGGTGCTAATGTCCAATGCCTACATACTTAAAGCCTGCTGCCTGAAGCGCTGCTTTATCGAGATAATTGCGACCGTCAATCAGAACAGGCTTCACCATGAGAGGAGCAATCTTTTGATAGTTCACCTCTCGAAAGGCGGGCCAGTCGGTGACCAGCACCAGGGCGTCACAGCCATCGGCCAGCCGCTCTATATCCGTTTCGACCACCACGTTGGATAGGCCGTGGCGCAGCTCTGTTTGTGACACCAGCGGATCAAAGGCTTTGACCTTAGCCCCCAAGCGAGTCAGTGCCTCAATCAGGGTGAGGGCGGGGGCGTCTCGCATATCATCGGTATCAGGCTTAAAGGTGAGGCCCAACAGACCCACCGTTTTTCCCTTGAGAATCTTGAGGGACTGCTGCAGTTTTTCGACCACTAATAGCCGCTGCTGTTCATTGGTAGACACTGTTGCCTTCAGCAGCGCCGCTTCATAGCCATAGTCATCAGCCGTATGGACCAACGCCGAGACATCCTTCGGGAAACAAGAGCCGCCCCACCCTAAACCAGCCTGCAAAAACTTGCTGCCAATGCGAGAGTCTAGACCAATCCCCTCAGCCACCTGCAGCACATCGGCACCGACGCGATCGCAAATGTTGGCGACCTCGTTAATGAAGCTGATTTTTGTGGCTAAAAAGGCATTGGCCGCATACTTGACCATCTCTGCCGAGCTGAGATCTGTCACCACCACCGGCACCGGCGGCAGGGTCTGATCGTCACTAAACTTGCGATCTACAATGGGTGCATAGAGCTGCTTCATCAACGCAATGGCCTGTTCTTTATGGCTGCCGAGCACAATCCGATCAGGATTGAAGGTATCGTAAACCGCCGACCCTTCTCGCAAGAACTCAGGATTGCTGACCACATCAAACTGAATGTCGGTAGCGGGTGTCCCCGCCTCTGAGGCATCACGCTCTGCCACACCATCCATCACAATCATGCGGACCCAGTCCCCCGACCCAATGGGAACCGTTGATTTATTCACAATGACCTTATAGCCCCCATCGAGATGATGACCAATCCCTTTGGCGACCGCTTCCACATAGCGCGTATCGCTCTCCCCCGTGGGCAGCGCCGGTGTGCCCACCGCAATAAACAGAATCTCGCCATGTTCAACACCGGCCTTAAGATCGGTGGTGAACTCAATGGTGCCTGCGGCAATGGTGGCCTGCAGCACCTCCGATAGTCCCGGCTCATAGATAGGGGATTTGCCCCCTTGCATCACTTTGACTTTTTCCTCATTGTTATCCACACAGATAACATGATGGCCGATGTGAGCAAGGCAAGCCCCCGTCACTAAACCGACATAGCCCGTTCCAATCACACAGACCCGCATAGCATAAGACTCCATAAAATATACGTTTACAAATAATTCAGCCGCAGAATCGTTTTGACTCTCAATAGACTGGCACTGACTTAAGGAAGGTGAGCGGTGCTCACCCTACGAATTTTTAGACTGAAAATTGATATCCAAGCTATCAAGTCATGCCTCTGCCTCAAGCTGCTCTCTAAAACTCCCAACGGTTTGCTTGAGTCCTTCTGCCAGGGGTATCTTGGGCTGCCAGTCTAACAGCGTTTTTGCTTGCGTAATATCGGGTTTGCGGCGCTGGGGGTCATCCTTGGGCAGCGGCTTAAACTCAATGGCAACATCAGGGTTCACGAGATCTTGAACCTGCTGAGCCAGCTCCAGCATGGTGTATTCGTCGGGGTTCCCTAAATTAATGGGGCCGATGTGATCCCCATTCATGAGCCGCATTAAACCATCAACGAGATCTGAGACGTAGCAAAAGCTGCGGGTTTGCTCTCCGGTGCCGTAAACGGTGAGCGGTTGTCCTTGCAGCGCCTGTACTATAAAGTTACTCACCACGCGACCATCCTGGGCCAGCATGCGCGGGCCATAGGTATTGAAAATACGGGCCACTCGAATATCAACGTTGTTTTGACGATGATAGTCAAAGGTTAATGTTTCAGCAATCCGTTTGCCCTCGTCATAGCAGCTTCGAATCCCGATGGGGTTGACGTTGCCCCAGTAGCTTTCGGGTTGAGGGTGAACCCCAGGATCGCCATACACCTCCGAGGTAGAGGCTAGCAAAAAGCGGGCCTTAATGCGCTTGGCAAGGCCCAGCATGTGCAGGGTTCCCATCACGTTTGTTTTAACGGTTTTGACGGGGTTGTATTGATAATGAACAGGGGAGGCCGGACAGGCTAAATGATAAAATTGATCGACTTCAAGGCGAATGGGTTCCGTGATGTCGTGACGAATAATCTCAAAATAGGGATTGTCCATCCAATGTAAGAGGTTATGCTTGCGGCCTGTGTAAAAGTTATCGAGGCAGACCACATCGTGCTTCTCTGCCATAAGACGGTCGATTAAGTGTGACCCAATAAAACCTGCACCGCCGGTGACCAAAATTCTCATTGTTTAGTGGTTGATGACAATAGTTGTACTTTCCATAGTCTGGCTCATGATCGACTAATCTGCATCCTATCGCTAAACATTTCAATTCAGAATGTCTGTAAGCAGATTGAAACCATAGAAATGGGTGATGAAGATCACCCATCGGCTTTGATCTAGAAGACTGAACCTCCTGCAAAACTATCTGATAGTAACTCTAGCAGCAGTTACCAGGATTGAATGATGCATAAGGCCCTGAAAAACGGACTCGCCATCACATTACATGCGACGGCGGCGATGCTACTGCTTTTGCCCCTCGTCTGGTTTGCCGGTGGCTTCAATGTTTTGTCGCTCAACCCACCCACCAAAATGGAGGATTGGACCTCCCATTCAATTGCCTCAACAGCCCCTTAATTCAAGGGTTGTTTAAGGTGCTTTATTGCGGAATGAGGGCAACAACCGTCGAGTACTGCTGCTCTGCTCAGTGCCTTCTGACTGCTGAAGCTGTGAGTAGAGGCGCTGGTTCTCGCTCTGCAGCGACTGCATCTTAGTCTTGACCTGATCGAGGCGATCGGAAAATTTGTTTTTGTAAACTTCTGGCAGCTCTTGAATCAGTTTTTCGAGCTGCTGGTTGCGATCGCTCAAGCTTTGACAAGAGGCCTGCAGATGATTGATCTGGTTATCACGATCATCGATCTGCTTTTGGTAGAACTCAATTTGCTCTCCCAGAGCCTCTAGTTCTTGCTGAAGGCTGTAGGTCGGCGACGGAGATCGCAAGGATGCCGCCGCCGGAGCCAATAGCGGTGGATTGGCT
>JBAUJD010001020.1:0-3225 GCA_049683515.1 Thermosynechococcaceae cyanobacterium
GTGTTGTTTGGCTCTTTACCCGATCCGGTCGTCACTCAGTTGACCCTAGAGCTGAAAAAGCAGGGTATTAAAGTGAGTGGCTGGCTCCCGTCTAAGCGCTTTACTGAGCTGCCCGTGATTTCAGAGGGCTACTATGTCAACGGCATCAACCCGTTCCTGAGTCGAACGGCGACTACACTAATGCGACGCAAGAAATGCAAGCTGATTGGTTCTCCGTTCCCCATTGGTCCCGACGGTACCCGTGCCTGGGTCGAGAAGATCTGCTCAGTGCTGGGCGTTGAACCCCAGGGTCTAGAAGAGCGCGAAGCTCAGATCTGGGCCAACATGGAGGACTACCTTGAGATTATCCGTGGTAAGTCAGTCTTCTTCATGGGAGATAACCTGCTGGAAGTGTCACTGGCGCGTTTCCTGATTCGCTGCGGCATGACCTGCCCTGAGATTGGCATCCCCTACATGGACAAGCGCTATCAGGCGGCTGAGCTGAAGCTGCTGGAGCAAACCTGTCATGAGATGGGTGTGGCGCTTCCGAGAATTGTGGAGAAGCCTGATAACTACAATCAGATTCAGCGCATTTATAAAGAGAACATTGACTTGGTGATTACGGGGATGGCCCACGCGAACCCACTAGAGGCGCGGGGCATCAACACCAAGTGGTCAGTGGAGTTTACCTTTGCTCAGATTCACGGGTTTGCGAATGCCCGCGACATTTTGGAGCTGGTGACGCGACCCATGCGCCGGAATAACTCTTTGAAAGACCTGGGCTGGGGCAAGTTGGTTAAAGAAGAAGCTAAAGTTTAGCACCAACTAAATCTCTCATTGGCCCTCTGGTTATGCCAGAGGGCTTTTTTGTGCTGGGTTTTGCCCTGAACTTAGCTGAGTGCTAAGTTATAAGCGTGATGAACTGGTCTACTTGTGAAGCTGTCGAACGAGATCCAGATCGTGTGAGCGGTGCCTGGGTTTTTCGAGGAACCCGCATACCTGTATCTGCTCTGTTTGAGAATCTCGAAGATGAGGGTAATACAGAACAGTTCTTGCAATGGTTCCCTGGTGTAACGGCTAGCCAAGTACGGCAAGTGCTTGAGCATGTTGCCCGCAGCGCTGCACCCGCTGTAAGGACAGTATTTGGATGATCAATCGTGGATAAGCCCATAAGTTGGGTCGGCAATTCTAAGAAAGATCTGGTTGCTTTCTCAGAAGAAGCAAAACGCAAAGCTGGGTTTGAATTACGGGCTGTTCAACGAGGACGGGAACCCACGGACTTCAAAGCAATGGGCACTGTTGGTAAGGGAGTAGAAGAAATTCGCATTCGGGCAGATGGTGCTTATCGGGTGTTCTACATTGCTAGATTTGAGGAAGCTGTCTACGTGCTCCATGCTTTTCAGAAGAAAACACAAAAGACATCGAGTCAGGATATTCAGGTTGGTCAGCAGCGTTATCAGGAATTAATGCAATTTAGAAATTGGCGGAGGCAAGGCGATGGCTAACAATCAGATATTAGAGGTTATACCAGGCGGTGACAATGTTTTTGAAGACTTGGGGTTTGAGGCTGAGGAAGCTGCCAGCCTGCAGGTCCGGGCTGACTTGATGCTAGGTTTGCGGCAGCATATCAAGGATTGTGGATGGAATCAGGAGCAAGCTGCAGAAATGTTTGGCGTGACTCTGCCGTGCATTAGCAATTTAGTAAATGGAGAAATTAGCCAGTTTAGTGTGGACAAGCTGATTAATATGCTTGTTCGGGTAGGAATGGATGTGAAGGTGGAAGTTGTGATGAAGGCTGCATAGCTCCAACGAATATATTGATACTAATCTCTAGCTAGACGCTGTAACACGCAGCAGCTTCTTTCAATCGCTCAGCATATTTATAAACATCGTTGACATCCGATATCGATATTTTCTCTTCACTCCGTTCACCATTACTATGGACAAAAAGCCCTAAACGCTTGTTGTCAGATTTATTGAAGTATAGACGGCAAATAGGTTTGCGATTATTGTCATCTAATAAAACGTTGAAATAGCTCATGGTGTCGCGCTGTACAATTCGAGCTGGATCAACAACCTGACATAGAATCGCTTTAACAATGTAGAATGCCTCAAGCTCCTCGTCAGTAGTTACAATCAATCTATTGTCAGATTCTTCGTCAGATATTTTTGGCATATCCTCCGGTACATTTGGGGTTGATTCCTCGTCCGCGAGATCAGATGCGGACTGAAGCAATCCACTGATTTGTTCGCGGAGGAACTGCTTGAAGGCACGCTTGACGAATGCGCTGAACTCTTTTTTCACCCTTTCAGTAATACGACCCGAATAAATCTGCGTAGCGAAAAACTTGACAAAATCCTCGGAAGGCTCATTCAGTTGTTCTGTCAAAATGCGCCTAATCTCTCTTGTGTATTTTAGTTCACTTGCAGCATTCAAAATTTCATCTATATCAAAAGATTGCTTGGTTAGCTTTTGAAGTTCGATGATTAGCTGGTCCTGCAAGTCCAGCATATTAATTTCTAGGAAAGGCTTTTTATCCAGCTTGTTCACTTCGACTAAATCTGAGTAAAAACGATAAGTTAGCCCATTTGTCAAAATTCCAATTCGAGCATTAGTAGTGGCAAAGTATGGTCTTCCATTTCTAGTTGATCCCGCCCAGTAAAAGACTCAAGATGGCCCCAGCACAATAGATTTAAGACTTTTGAATAGCCTGTTGCGATCGCACATCAGTCCACTGGAGGATGCCAGCCGACAGAAATCCAGGCTTGCCTCACCGGAATTGCATAGGGATTATTGAGCTGCAGCGCTGCAACCAAGATGAGGAATCAAGCCGCGCTCTACGGCCTCACTCAGAGCCGTCGCCTTGCGGAGTAGTTCCTCTTGGTAAATTTATTTGCATCAGAGCCTGCAAATCATGGTGATCTGTCTCAGTCAGTTGTCCAGATTGCTGTCGGTCAAGCAGTTGGCTCAAAGATCGATCTTGGCTAGGTTCAAGCTGTCATTCCGTTAATGCCAACACTTCCCGATCAGAGAGTTCAGTAATGGGAGATATTCCAGATGATATTTTTGCCCAACTCCCAGATGATGGTGCTGAGCAACACGATCACTACGTTTATGGCACTCCTAAACGCTCCTGATGCAGCCTGTTTTCGCAGATACGTTTTACTGGATAGTTCTGATCAATCCACGGGATCAGTGGCATTCAGATGAGTGAAGTGATGGGCAAAGTTTGCTTACCTCTAAAC
>JBAUJD010001021.1:0-1833 GCA_049683515.1 Thermosynechococcaceae cyanobacterium
ATGCTTCGTCATCGTTAAACCTCCACTGAGCACCAAAAAATCGATGCAGCTCAATGCTGCATCGATCTAAAACTGACATAGGTTGTAACTAACTCATCGGATATAAAAGCTAGTGATCGTGATGATGCCCGTTATGGCTATGCTCACCATCATGGCTATGGTGCCCGTTATGGCTGTGCCCGTCATGATCATGACTATGACTACGAACCTTCGCCGCTGTCTCAACCGCTAACCGAGGATTCACCGCCAAAGGCTCCGCATCTCGAAGACTGGCAATATGATCATGTGCCCAATCGGCACACATCTTTGTAAAAGTGGGATGGTCATTAACACAGGGCATTTGAATGTAAGTCACCTCTGGGTGCTTCTTCCTGATGCTGCCAATAATGTGCTCCACATCCAGCAGCGTCTCGTGATTCTCAGTGGCAAACCCAATTGGCATCATCACTAGCGCCGTGGCCCCCAGATCAATCAGGTTCCTCGCAGCCAAATCAGCATTGGGCTGTGTCCACTTGATCAAGGGAGTCTGGTGATTAAGCCAACCCACAGAAATGAGTGGGAAGCGGTTGATCAGCCGCTCTCGGACCAGTTCATACAGCGCCTGACTTTCATCAATTCCAGACGTGAACCCCTTCGCTTCGTGAGGGCAACCGTGGTTCATCAAAATGATTCCAGTTTGAGACGGCAAGTGGGAGGCAGCCAGCTCTTGCTCAACCTTCTCTTCCACCATCTGCACGAGCAAATTGATGTAGGCATCTTCGTTATAGAACGAAGGGATGTAGCGGATCCCCTGTACCCAGTGCGAATCCTGATCCTTCATCTGGGCCAATGCATTATTAACCTGCTCTACCGCAATGCCGCTGGTGAAGATGGAGTCCACGACGAGGAGAGGATAGATTAAGACCTTGGTAAAGCCCTGCTCTTTAACCTCGGCCAAAACCTGCTCAGGAAGGTGAGGCGCACAGAAGTTAAATGCCTTGAAAACTTGAACATCGTCTCCCCATTTTTCTTGGAGATTCTGCTCGATTCCGGCGCGTTGGCGTTCAAAGATGGCGTTGTGGGGCGAAATGAACTTGTCGTGCTGGTGGCTCCATTCATGGAGATCAAAGATCGCCAGCAATTTCGCTAAAGGTGGATAGAGCCAGAGCGGAACAGGTGCGAATTTAGCGGTGAGCAGGTTGAGTGCCTGTTCGTTATAGTTAGCAAAATCTTCGTATCGCTCTACTTCGCCGTAGCCCATGAGCAGAACAGCAACACGATCTGCCGTAGAGGCATGTTGGTGTTCTTGTTGTTGACGAGTTTCAGAGAGTGCGACCACGCTTTATACCTCAATTGCGGATAGAACAGAAGGATAGTTTTTGCTTGAATGATATTGGCGCAACGCGGAGTCGCAATATCAAGCAGGCTTTATCAAGAGGCCAGAGGGATAATCATTAAACTGTTATTCCGTAAGGCATCCATGAATATACCCCCTAGGGGGGTTGATACTTCTTATGGTAACTTGCTTTTTTGAAGCTGACATAAAAGCAAGCTGGAATTGTTTACAATTCCTAATGAAACGCCAAGAGGATCAACCGATCAGCTCTCATACTGCGGATAGGCACTCGCCATAGTCAGTTGCAGAGTTTGAGACTCTGACTGACCGTATTTTAAGCAAGGCAACGAGGAACGAATTCCCCACAACGATAGATATTTTCACTCCAAATATAACAATGCCCCTGAACAGATTCCCTTTAGCAATACCTTCGCCAACAGATGAAGTGAGAGTTGGCTGTTAGTCAAGAGGGCTTTAGAGGGATACTAAGAATTACTCCTAATCCAGTCCCTCTAAAG
>JBAUJD010001022.1:0-3385 GCA_049683515.1 Thermosynechococcaceae cyanobacterium
CGCTAGCTTCGCCGCCGCTCGAACATCGTCAACCGTGACGCCGGGGTAGCCGATACTGATGTTCTCTTGAATGGAGCCGCCAAACAAAAACGTGTCCTGATCAACCACGCCAATCTGACGCCTTAGCGATCTCAGGGCAATAGTCGTCACGTCGTGACCATCCACTAGAACACGGCCACCGTTGGGCTGGTATAGCCCCAGAATGAGCTTAGAAATAGTCGTTTTTCCTGACCCACTCCGACCCACTAACGCCACGGTCTGTCCCGGCTTGACTGCAAAGGTGAGGTTTTCTAGGGTATTGGTCTCACTTTCAGCGTCGTAGCGAAATGTCACCTGCTCGAAACGAATATCTCCCTGCAGCTTCAATAGCGCTGACCGTAATTGTTTCGGATCCTCTTCTGGTGCCGAGTCGATGACATCATTGAGCCGCTCAGTGGCGACAAAAATTTCCTGAAGATCGTCCCAGAGGCCAATGAGGCGCTCAAAGGGGCTAATCACGTTACTCAACAGCATGTTAAAGGCCACCAGTTGACCAATCGTGAGCTGACCGTTAATGACCTGCCAAGCTCCGAACCAAAGCAGTGCAGTCGATGCAACGACCTCTACGGTTTCGCTAAAGACTTGGAGGCCGATGTTAAATAGATTGCCGGAGAAATAAATTTTAATTGAAGTGTTAAATAAATCCTCCCACCGCCAGCGAACCGTTTGCTCAATCCCCATTGACTTGACGGTATGAATCCCCGTCAACGCTTCGATTAGATAGCTTTGCTCTGAGGTGTTGGCGGTGAAGACCTCTCGCGAAATCCGCTTTAGAATCGGGGCTGAAATTAGGGTCAACATAAAGTAGACCGGAATCACCGCCAACCCAAGTAAGGCCATCTGCCAGTTGTACCAAAACATCACCCCGGCGTAGACGAAGACGGTGAAGACATCTAAAATCACGCTGAGCGCTTCCCCGGTTAGAAAGCTACGAATTTTATGGGCTTCCTGAATACGGGAGGTGATATCTCCCACATAGCGAGACTCAAAGTACGCCTGCGGGAGTCGAAATGTGTGGTTGATAAATCCCACAATCAAGGACAGGTCAATCTTATTGCCAGTGTGGGCCAATAGATAGCGCCGCAGGCCGGAGAGAATAACGCGGAAAACACCAAAAATCATCAACCCAGACCCCACGGCAGTCAAAGTAGACACGCTACGTTGAACCACTACTCGGTCCAGCAGAAGCTGAGTCAGCATCGGAGTGACTAGCCCTAGAATCTGGATAACGAGAGCCGCAACGATAATCTCTAGCAACACAAACCAGTGCGGTTTCAGCAGCTCCACGTAATTCCAGAGCGTTGACTTTGCGTTGGGTGTCTTGCGTAAGTTTGGGGTGGGCTGTAAAAGGAGCGCATAGCCGGTCCACTGTTTCTCTACTTCTGAGCGTTTGAGCGTCAGGCGACCCACGGCTGGGTCTGCAATATGAACGCGATTTCGGCGAATTCGATAGGCCACCACATAGTGGTTTTCCTGCCAATGGAGAATTGCCGGTAGTTTTTCCTGTCTGAGGCCATCAAGATCTGCCCGCACAGGTCTGGCAGAGAACCCGATGCTTTCTGCCGCAGCCGTCAGTCCTCGCAGGGATGTCCCCTCGCGGTTGACGTTGGCAAGACGACGCAGATGATTAATATTGAACCGCTTCCCCCAATATCGGCCAATCATTGCTAAACAGGTAATCCCACAATCCATCGTGCTCTGTTGCTCTAGAAACGGATAGCGGCGGGTTAAGCGCTGCCACCCGTGAGCCAGTGCCACGTTAGGGCGGGGGAAGTAGGGTTTACTTTTAGAAGCAGCCTGTGGAATTGTGGCGGTGTCTTGAGGGGCTGAGGTTAAAGCCTGTCGATTAGGAGAGGCTTGGGTTCGCCTGGGAGCCTGGGTCGCCTGGGCTTTGTTCCAGTCCGCCTGACTGAGGGCATAAAGCACTGTGGGTTGGGCCACTTGCCACCGGCCAGACTGCCAGTGCTCAGAGACGATGTAAAGCTCACCAGCCCGACACCGCTCTCCTGAAGAATGGATCAGCTCTCCCTGGTGCAGAAGCCAGAGGTAAGATTGACTCAACTTGCTCGGCAACTTGCCGACCTCTAGCTGATGTTCTGTGAGCTGGGGTGCGATCTCCGCCACAACCTTTGGGCCTTTGCCCTGCAGAGCCTTGGACCTGCTGCAGATGACCTGTAAATCTCGGACAAGCGCCTGCTGGTAGAGATGGCGCTGAATGTCGTGATGTTTCTCAAGTAAAGGCTGCAGCGTCTGTTTTGATAGGTGGCAGAGCGAAAGCCCCACCGAAGCTCGAGCGATTAGAGGCAGAAATCCCTGAGTAGGGAACAGCGTCATTTCTCCAAACGAGGCACCTGCCGTAAGGGATATGACTAAGTTCTCTGCGCTATCGAGGAGTCGAACTTTACCAGCTAATATAATATAAAGCCCAGGCGGAGACGGGCTAGATTTCCAAACCTCTTGGCCCACACGGGCCTCTATCATTTGTGCGTGCTTTAGACATCGCTGCAGCTCAGTTTGAGAAAGCTCATGCCCCAACACTTGAGGTAAATATTCGTGAAGCTGTTTCACTGACACAATCGTGAGGTTTGATGTTGGTGAGATTTCATGGACAGATACAGCGTCAAAACGAAGATGTACTGCTTTCTAGTGCTAAAAGGTTCTTGCAGGCTTGGCATTGCCAACCGAAGGCGGTATGCATACTAAAGTTTGAGTATCAGAGCATACTTGATTTAGAGACAAACTTCTTCTATTGTCTACCATAAGGGGATTTTCAAGACTCAATCAAAATCATTACTGACGTTTGACGGTAATGATATACATTTAATTCTTTGTCAATAAGCTAATTACTGAGGAAAGTTATGGCTAGCATCAATATCGATCCATTGAAAAACTCAGGCACAACTCCGTCTGTTCACAACTGTGCTGATGCAGAACTCGCCTCCATCACTGGCGGCAAAAAAGGAGGCAATGGCAAAGGAAGAGGAAGAGGCGGCAATTCAGGAAGCAGCGGCGGTGATGGCAACATCTTCTTCAGCCGTGGCCCTGGCAATAGCCGTGAGCTATTCTTCTTTGACGCAGATAACAACGGTAGCTTTGGCTCCGGTGATATTTTCTTCAGCCGTGGTCCTGGCAATAGCCGTGAGCTATTCTTCACGAATGGTTGATATCCATATTGGATTCAGGTTATGAAGTAGTACAGAAAGGGATCCATTAAGCTTGATGGATTCCTTTCTGTATTGTGACCCAAGACTACTTGAGGAATACCGGTTGCCAGCCAATCACACCGGTCATACGATTTCTACCCGAACCGCCCAACTTCGTTTTACTGAGGTCGATTTCTCCCTCC
>JBAUJD010001023.1:0-6161 GCA_049683515.1 Thermosynechococcaceae cyanobacterium
CAGCTCCCAAGGCAAACCAGCGTGTTTGATCGAGGTTTGGGGCGAGGCTCCGGTGCCGCCGTCAAAGCCGGATACGAGCACCACGTCAGCGTGGGCTTTGGAGACGCCTGCGGCGATGGTACCGACACCGACTTCAGAGACGAGTTTGACGTTGATACGGGCGCTGCGGTTGGCGTTTTTGAGGTCGTGAATCAGCTCCGCCAGATCTTCAATAGAGTAGATGTCGTGGTGGGGCGGCGGTGAAATCAAGCCGACGCCAGGAGTCGAGTAACGAACCTTGGCAATCCAGGGATACACCTTGCGACCCGGAAGCTGACCACCTTCACCGGGCTTTGCGCCCTGGGCCATTTTGATTTGGATCTCTTTGGCCTGAGAGAGGTAAAGGCTAGTGACACCAAAGCGACCAGAGGCCACCTGCTTGATGGCGCTGTTTTTAGAATCGCCTCGCTCATTAGTCCAAGTGAAGCGCTCAGGGTCTTCGCCGCCTTCGCCGGTGTTAGATTTGCCACCGACTCGATTCATTGCTATTGCAAGTGACTCATGGGCCTCTTTAGAAATCGAACCATAGCTCATTGCTCCAGTCTTAAACCGGCGCGTAATCTCCTCAATCGGCTCCACCTCATCCAAAGGAATTGGCTCTCTATCCTTGAATGCCAGCAGCCCACGCAGCGTAAACAACTGCTCATTCTGTTCGTTCACGAGAGCGGAATATTTTTGGAACAGCCCAAAATCAGCTTTTTGGGTCGCCTGCTGCAGTGTATGGATCACCTGTGGACTAAAGAGATGGGCTTCCCCTTCTTTGCGCCACTGGTACTCACCACCAACATCAAGGGTATGCACCTCCACATCGCGATCCGGGAAGGCGTGCCGATGGCGCTGAATGGCTTCTTCTGCCAGCACTGCTAAATCAGCTCCCTCAATCCGGGTGGCAGTCCAGCTAAAGTATTTGTCCACTACAGCTTTATTGAGGCCGATGGCTTCAAAGATCTGAGCGCCGCGATAGCTCTGAATTGTAGAAATTCCAATCTTAGAGGCAACTTTAGTAACGCCCTTCGTTGCCGCTTTGATGTAGTTTTTACAGGCCGCTTCGGGTTCAATATTCACCATCAAACCCTGGGCAATCATGTCGTGGATGGTTTCAAAGGCCATGTAGGGATTGATCGCGCCACAGCCATAGCCAATCAGAACGGCATAGTGATGAACTTCTCGCGGTTCGCCAGATTCCAATACCAGACCGACGCGAGTGCGGGTGCCTTTTCGGATCAGATGATGGTGCAGGCCGGAGACTGCGAGGAGTGCTGGGATGGGGGCGTTGGTTTTGGTGAGGTTGCGATCGCTCAACACAATCACACTCGCACCATTCTCAATCGCATAATCTGCTGCATTGCAGACCTGATCCATCGCCATTTCCAGACCCTGCACACCCGCATCCGGGTCAAACAAAATCGGCAGCGTCACCGACTTAAACGGATCGCCATTGAGCGCCTTAATCTTCGCCAGTTCTGCATTGGTGAGAATCGGCGTTTTCAGCTCTAGCAAATGACAACTTTCGGGTTCCGCCTGCAGCAAATTGCGCTCTGAGCCAATCGTCGTTTCAGCAGAGGTAATAATCGCCTCTCGAATCGAATCAATGGGCGGATTCGTCACCTGAGCAAACAACTGCTGAAAATAGTTATAAAGCAGCTTCGGCTTATTCGACAGCACCGCCAGCGGCGTATCGGTGCCCATCGCGCCAATCGCTTCCACCCCATTATTCGCCATCGGAGCCATCAGCATCCGTAGCTCTTCAAAGGTGTAGCCAAAGGCCATCTGACGCTGCAGCACTGTCTCTGCGTCATGGTTGGGAACCACTGCGTCAGGGAGCTGATTTAAACTCACCATCTGCTGGTCAAGCCAATCGCCGTAGGGCTGTTCGGCAATGATTTGGTCTTTAATTTCTTGGTCGGCAATAATGCGGCCCTCGGCCATATCCACCACGAACATGCGACCGGGTTGAAGACGGCCTTTACTGAGCACTCGGTCCGGCTCAATGGGCAGCACCCCGGCCTCTGAGGCCATAATCACTAGATCATCTTTAGTGACGTAATACCGAGAGGGCCGCAGCCCGTTGCGGTCTAACACCGCCCCAATCATGGTGCCATCGGTAAACGAAATCGATGCTGGACCATCCCAAGGCTCCATCAGACAGGAATGGTACTTATAAAAGGCTTTCTTCTGGGCACTCATCGACTCGTGGGCTGACCACGGCTCAGGAATCATCATCATCACAGAGTGGGGTAGAGAGCGTCCTGACAAGAACAGCATTTCTAAGGTGTTATCAAAAATCGTCGAGTCGCTGCCTTCTACGTTGATCACAGGCTGGACCTTCGACATGTCCTCGCCGAACAAATCCGACTCGAACATCGACTGTCGAGCCAGCATCCAGTTGATATTGCCGCGCATGGTGTTGATTTCGCCATTGTGGGCAATGTAGCGATAGGGGTGCGCCCGATCCCAACTGGGGAACGTATTGGTGCTAAAGCGTGAATGCACTAGACCCAACGCGCTCTCCATCTCAGGATCATGGAGGTCTGGGTAATACTGCCCCACCTGAACCGGCATCAACATGCCCTTATAGACGATGGTGCGACAGGACATGGTTGAGACATACCAATGCTCGTCAATCCCTGTGGGTCGAATGGCATTGTGAGCCAGCTTCCGCAGCACATAGAGCTTGCGTTCAAAGGCCATGTCGTCAGCGATATCAGCGCTGCGCTGGATGAAGACCTGCTCCATGAACGGTTCACTGGCCTTGGCTGTATTCCCTAGAGAAGAATTATCGGTGGGGACATCCCGCCAACCGATCACCTTTTGCCCTTCAGCCGCCACCACTTTCTCAAATGCTCGCCGACTGGCCTCTCGTTCTTGAGCCTCTGGGGAGGCATAGATCATGCCGACGCCATACTGTCCCGGCTCTGGTAGATCAAATCCCAATGGCGCTGCTTCTTTAGCAAAAAATTTATGGGGCAACTGCATTAATAAACCTGCGCCATCACCCGTATTCGTCTCACAACCACAGGCTCCTCGATGGTCAAGGTTTACCAGAATGGTCAGCGCCTGCTCAATAATTTCGTGGGACTTTTTGCCTTTTTGGTGAACCACGAAACCTAGACCACAAGCATCATGCTCGAACTGTGGATCGTAAAGGCCTTGTTGAGAGGGGCGGGAGTGACGGTTCATATTTTCAGAGATAGAGCGGGACGATAGCGGTTTGACTTCAGAAACTTAGAGGGATCCTTAGCGTACTAGGATCCATATAGATCTTTCAATGTGATGATGTGAGGTTATTGTAGGCGCTAGTAACAGCTAAAAGAGATCGTAGTGGACTTCTTCAGCGTGATGTTCCCCCAGCGATGCCGGTCTAGTCTCTGATTGTAATCGGCATCACCTTACCCTGAACAGCAATTGATACTGAACTTGAGCTTGCACGATAGAGTTACGTCGTTTGATTTGAACCCTGCATGAGCTGCATAAGTCTCCTAATACTTCCCACTATTGAGAAATTTGGATGAGGCTGGGCGATCTCGGTATTGTTGCTTTATACGCTAATGATGGCAGCCAAATGTTTGAGAATCTGCAGCACTCGCTCCAGATCATCTCCTTGCCCCAGGACAAACTGGCGCGATCGCGCATATCGTGGAATGTCTTGAACCGTAAGCTTCAAAAAGACAAAATCTGTTCCATTCGTGACTAGCCCGTAGCGAGAGGGCTGGCTATCCGGTGCAGCCAGCATGTAAGACAGAATCTGAGGAATGCCGACTTTCGGTGAAAACTCTGCTCGCTTAGACTCAATCACTAATATCCAAAGCTGATCTTGAAGGACTAGAATATCCATCCGTCCTCGAACCGTGACGCTCTCATCAACGGCTTCTATCTCTACAAAATCTTCAGTACTCACGTAGAACGGCGGTAGAAATAACCCAGCGAGATCCAATAAAGGCGCAACAACTGCCAGCTTGACCGTATTCTCTAATACGGATCGTCGTTCTAGATTCGCAACCGTTGCCTGTACTCGTTCGAGTCGCCGTTTTTCTGTCGCCGTCAGCGGTGGGAAGTCGGCCTGCCACTCCAGGAAAAAAGCTGGATCAGGGGCTTGCTGTAGGTGAAACTGCTGCTCTAAGTCGTAAAGCGTCAACCTATCTGCTGCGATCGTTGCTGGCATGATCCTGCTCTCTGTCTTTTCTTAATCCTAGTGCAGTGGCCTCAGAAACTTCAGTCATAAAGCCTGGATATGTCCCAGACTCTCATAGCAGTGGGTCTCAGCCCTTAGCGCAAACCACTCCAGCGTTGGCGAAGCGTCTGCAATCGCCAGTAAGATTCCTTCGGTGTCATATCTCGACGCAATAACCCACCATGAGGCCAAAACCCCTTATCCGCAAAGTCCCACCAAGTGATGGCATGGATATAAAGTTTGCTATAGCAAAGGGTATAGAACTGCTCGATCCAATCGGCTTGAATCGTTTCGGTCCAGGGACCATGCCACAGGCCAGGGGGATCCTTAAAGTAGCTGTCTTCATCGCGCTCAGTGGCAGAGGAAACTCCCAGCTCAGTAATGTGAACGGGCTTACCCAACTGCCCAAATCGATCCAGCATCCGATTGATCTCGAACATATCCTGATCAGGGTAATAGAGCTGCATTCCAATCATCTCAAAGGGAATCTCTTGAGCAAGGCAGGTTTGCAGATAGCGATAGGCACTCTGTAGGGGGCGTTCTGATTGGGTTTTCACCACATACCCAGACCAAGCGCAGCAGATATTAATAATGCGCTGCACCTCAGCGTACCCCTCAACCGCAGCAGTAGAAGCAACTTGGGTCATCTCTAGCATCTGTTCAGGCGAGAAATTGAGAATGTTGCCCCATTCAATATCGTGAGCTTCGTTGATGATGTCGTAGTAGGGAACGCGATCGCCCCAGTAGCGCGTAATATCCCTAACTCTGGACCGGGTCAGGTCACGGATTTGAGCATAGGAAAGATCCTTAATCCAGTCGGGTACACCCACTTCATGAAACCAAACGAGGGGATGGCCCTTGGGCGTAATCCCCGCTTGCCGCAGCCAGTTGACCGATTGATCGAGTGTGGCAAAGTTAGGTTGATTGCGTTGAGGTTCAAAGGACTTCCAGTAAAGGGGAAGGGTCGCGAAGTTAAACAGCTCTCGAAATTGTCGATTGTACTCAGGACCAGCACTGGGGTATCCAAAGAAGTTACAGCCCCAGAGAAAATTGGGTCTGCTGCCCTGCTGGGCAATGTTGTACTCAGCTTGGATAAGTGCGGCTCTTTCTCCCGCCCATAAACTATCCCGCAAGGATTCATTAGCCCATCCAGCCATTTGTTGAGGGTCTGTAGCAGCTTCTGCTCGCCGCAGTTTAGCCGAAGCTCGCTGCAGTTGGTCTCTGACGGTTGTGTAATCCCCTGACCATTGGTTTATCGCTTGCTGTACGCGGTGGATGCGCGATCGCCCGCAGGCCAAATTGAGGTTGAGCGGGAAATCACTCGGTGAATAACCCCGGCCTTGGTTATCGGCAAACAGCACCATGTTGCCAAAGCCTTTGACAGCCAGGGAGAAGGCGATGGCAAAGGGCTGGGTCGGGGGCTGGCTCCAGAGTCGCCCATCCTCGACTTGCCGGGGCAAATTGGGCATGGGTTCATCATTGAGGTCCAAAAAATAAACCTGGTCTAGAATCGGACTGGGCATGGGAATCCCTACTGCCGTCCAGGCGTGGATTTCGATCCTATCTTTGATGGGGGGCTGAGCAGCAACACTGCTTCCGAGTGAGACGAGGGTGGTTGCCCCCGTGAGTTGAATAAAGCGACGCCGATCCATAGCAAGTTTTACGATCAAAGGTCAGGGAAGAGGCCCAAAATGATGGATCTCTAGCCCACGGATAGTCTGACTGCAGAATACCCAAAAGCGATCGCAATAACTGCCGATTTTCAGAAATCCTAGATTGACCAGAGCATCACGGGTCTGGTTAGAGCCTTTGAGAGAGGTGCGATCTCAACTGCTACTGCAAAAACTCATGGCCTCTTAATCTAGGGAAGATTGTTTGAGACCGAAGCTGAGCACTTCTAGTACTGAGATCTGAAGATAGTCCATCAGTATTATGAATCTGTGTGTGGTAG
>JBAUJD010001024.1:0-2923 GCA_049683515.1 Thermosynechococcaceae cyanobacterium
TTCTGAATACCGGTGATCTGCCCAGGTCAAGACGGACATTAAAACCTAAAATGTCCAGAAAGCCCTCTATCAAACTTGTCCCGGCTTAAGTTGGTACCCAGGCTGCGCTCATAGATATGATCTAAAATAGATTCGATTTACAAGTTCCACGCTGAGACTTAATCCTATGAGCCGTCGCCGTTCTAAGTCCTCTTCTCCGCTGCATCGCTGGTCGCGGCCTGCCATTGGTGCGATCGCAACCCTCGGAGCCATTAACACGGCTTACCTTGTCGTGACTCGACTAACAGAGACTGAGGCTGCGTGCCCCACAGACGGCTGTAAACAAGTCCTTGCGAGTCCCTATGCCACGGTGTTTGGTCAGCCCCTAGCGCTGTTCGGTCTAGTCGCTTATATTGCCATGGCTATTTTTGCCCTTGGCCCCTTGGTGGTCAACCCCTCTGAGAAAAAACAACTGCGCGCCGATTTAGAGAGCAAGAGTTGGCTGCTCTTATTCCTTGGCTCCACCGCCATGATGCTATTCAGCTTCTATCTGATGTACATCATGGTGACCAAGTTTGTCATCCCGGTCGGGCCAGAAGCTGTTTGTGTCTACTGCATTGCCTCAGCCACCTTCGCCACATTGATGTTCTTGCTCACGATTCTGGGGCGTGCCTGGGATGATATTGGTCAACTGCTATTTTCTGGCCTAATCGTGGGTCTGATTACCATCATTTCAACACTCGCTATTTATGCACCCATCGGCCAGCCTGTCGCCGATGCCTACAATCTTGCCTCGGCAAAAGGTGACGTGGCCTTCAGCATCACTGAACAGTCAGGAGAAGCTGAAATTGAACTTGCCAAGTACCTCAAGTCCAGCGGGGCGAAAATGTACGGAGCCTACTGGTGTCCTCACTGCTACGACCAGAAAAAACTGTTTGGGGTTGCAGCACTAAGTGACATGCCCTACGTCGAATGCGCTCCAGATGGAAAAGATGCACAACCCCAGGTTTGCCAAGACCTATTCACCAAAATCGAGAAAGAAACCGGCGAAAAACCAGGATTCCCCACTTGGGAAGTCAAAGGCAAGTATTTATTTGGTGAGCAATCGTTAGAAGAGCTAGCCCAGGCATCGGGATATACCGGGCCTAAAAACTTTAGTCCATAAAACCCTGATGGGTTGTACTTTTTTGGGTCTTGTTCATGGTTAATACTGTTCCGCAACAGACAACAGCCGACGGCTGGACTCCACCCATGCCACCCACAGATTTAATCTTTGACGATGGAGAGCCGTTGGAAACCAATCAACATCGGGTCGCGATGAATGTCTTGATTCGCTCCTATCAGCAGTACCGTGCCGACCAGACTGACTTTTATGTCGGCGGTAACATGTTCATTTACTACAGCAGTACCCAGGTCAAAAACCGAGATTTTAGAGGACCAGACTTTTTTGTGGTTCTAGATGTCGATGGAGAGCGAGAACGCCTCGGCTGGGTCGTCTGGGAAGAAGGGGGACGCTACCCCGACACCGTCATTGAGCTAATGTCTCCGAGTACCGCCAACGTCGATCTTGGTCCCAAGAAGCAACTCTACGACCGCGTATTCAAGACCCAAGATTATTTCGTCTATAATCCCTTTGATGCCCAGTCATTGCAGGGATGGCATCGCGGAAATGAATATAGTGAAATAAAATCCGACCATCGAGGTTGGTTGTGGTGTGAATCGCTGGGCCTATGGCTCGGTACTTGGACCGGCACCATTGACCGAGAGACATTGACTTGGCTGCGTTTCTATGACACTACTGGAGCCTTAGTTCTACTCCCAGAAGAGGTCGCCCAACAACGAGCCGAACGGCTAGCCAATCGATTGCGGGAGTTAGGCGAAGACCCCGATATACTATGACGGCATGGGTTTCAAAGCTTAAACGCAGATCTGTCTGCTGTGGAGAAGATTTCAATCCGAGCTGTGATTCAGGTGTTTCGCTTTACCGTTTGTCCAGAGGGCTGCTGCAAATTGAATAACATCTGCAACGACTGCATCGCTTTCCGCCTGACTTCAATATCTTGCTGAGATCGAAGTTGCACCATCGGGTCATGCAAAATCTTATTCACAATGCCGCGAGTTAACGCTTCAATCACTTCCTGATGCTTTTCAGCGAACTCTGAACCGAGGCGAGAGAGAGCCTTCTCTAGTTCTTGTTCACGGATCCCTTCAACCTTCGCTCGTAAACTGCTGATGGTAGGAACGGTTTCTAAGGATCGCCACCACGTATCAAAGGCCGATAGCTCTTCCTCTAGCAGTGTTTCAGCCTCTATTGCCATCTGACGACGACTTTCTTGATTTTGGGCCACCACGGCCTTAAGATCATCAACGTTAAAAGCACTAACCTGGGAGAGTTCACTCACGTCAGAGTGAACATTACGTGGAACCGAAATATCCACAATCATTAAAGACTCTAGAGACGCGACGAGGGGTTCAAGAATCTGTCGATTCAGAAGGGGTTGAGTTGCGCCAGTGCTGGTAAAGACGAGATCAGAGCGAGCAATAACCGGCTCCATCTCAGCCATCTCATGAAGCTGTAGGTTCGCCTCTTGAAATTGGGCCGAGAGTTCTTCTGCTCGTTTCAGCGAGCGATTCACAATGGAAATCTGGTGCGCTCCCTTACTGAGCAAGTGCTTGACCAAGAGCCGAGACATTTTACCTGCGCCAATGATGGCAACCCGGCACTCTTTAAGGTTGTCGGCCTTCACCTGAGCTAACTCAACAGCAGCAGAGCTAATGGAGACAGCCCCAGTACCAATACTCGTTTCAGTCCGGACCCGTTTGCCAGCGGAAATCGCTTGTTTAAAGAGACGGTTGAGAATAGTGCCGGTCCCATTGTATTGCTGACCGATTTGGTGGGTTTGCTTAACCTGAGACAAAATTTGTCCTTCACCTAGCACTAAGC
>JBAUJD010001025.1:0-1878 GCA_049683515.1 Thermosynechococcaceae cyanobacterium
GTTCTAAGGTTTCGATAAAGGTAGGGCTGAGGTTTGCTGCATGGGATTGCCAGAGAACTTGGCCGGTAGCTGGATTAGTATCGAACTGCTGAGGGACTTTACCGGTGAGCAAATAAATGGCCGTTAACCCCAGGCTATAGAGATCGCTGCTGTAGACGGGGCGACCCGCTAACTGCTCAGCAGGCATATAGCCTGGGGTGCCAATGACAATGGACTGGGCACTTTGCTCCTGGGAATTGAGGACCGTTTGCATGGTTTCTTTGACGGTGCCAAAGTCAATCAAAACGGGCTGACCATCGGACTGACGGAGAATAATATTGTCGGGCTTCAAGTCGCGATGAACCATCCGGTGTTGATGCACATAGTCCAACACCGGCAGCAGGTTAATGAGAATATCTCGAACCTGGGCTTCATCGAGAACGCCATCTTGAACTTTTTGAGTTAGGGTTGGTCCTTCGATCCATTCTTCGACCAGATAAAACTGCTCCCCTTCTTGGATATAGGCGTAGAGCCTAGGAATCTGAGGATGCGCTTCGCCCAACTGCTCTAAAATGGCGGCTTCGCGCTGAAACCGCTCTTGAACAATCTGATAGACTTCGGGATTGTCGCTGATGGGCTTGAGCTGCTTGATGACGCATTTGCGTCGCGACGGCATTTGGGTATCTTCGGCGAGAAAAGTGTGCCCAAAGCCTCCAGCACCCAAGACGGTCAGCACTTGATAGCGATCGTCTTGAAGCGACAGATTTTCGGGGGGCAGAGCAGCGTCAACCATTGTTTCGTCCTAAGTTCATTCTGAGCAAGCAGCCTTGTAGATATCGGCCCGGATGTCTATTGTTACGGCCCAATTGTCAGGGAAGATGCGATCGCACCTTTTCTTTAAACTCAAGCCCACAACGCAGTTTACTGAGGATTCCAGAAAGTCAAATCTTTGAATCGCCCGAAATCGCGGAAATTTAGGGTCTAAACCGAGCCATGAAGGCGTTGAGTGATTAACAAAACTGTCGCATCTTCCAATGACCCCTTCCAGTCGGTGAGTTGTTCCATTATTTGTGCGATCGCCTTAAAGTCAGCGAGGGTGACTGGAATAACCGTCGTCTTCATCATCTGCTGCAGCACCGCTTGAGCTACCGCTATAGTTTCTCATAGAGATTGAGCTGAATGCCTATCAGTACCTTCATCTGAGGCCGTGACCACGTATCTATGCGTTGCACGTCGTTCATAGAAAGAATTCTGCAACGATGTTGTTAGTGCCTTACGCTAATGACTAGCTGCATCATTTCCTCAACACCTTAGCTGTGAAGAATGATCCTACGCACTCAAGTCGTTACACAGCTTGTTCAACTTCTTACATAAAGCAACAGGAAATACATGCCGCAGTATTCTCGACTCACGTCGATCTCTTATTTGATGGCCCCTGTCCAGATTATTGTCTGCCATCTCGGATCACTCCTCGTTCTTCTCACTGGCCTCTCTTCCGGTTCTATTATTTGGATGGTGTGGTTATACCTGATCCGTATGCTGGCAACGACCGGTATCTATCATCGACTGCTCACCCATCGGGCCTATCGCTCTCCGGTTTTAGTGCTTTGGATCGGTAGTCTGGTGGCAGCCTCGGCTGGGCAGTTAGGCCCAAGCTGCTGGAAAGCGCATCACCTTGTCCATCATCAAAATACAGATCAATTGCTTGACCCTCACTCCCCCTATATGCCCGCTCAGGGAAGGGGAGGATTTTACTGGTCTCAAGTGGGTTGGCTGCTGTCCCGCCAGTTGTTTCCCGCGACGCTGCCGTTAGATGTTGAGAAGGATCCGGTATTAAGGGGGATTGATCGCCTGCACTTTATTCCCCTCATTGCGCTGGGCGCTTTTTCCTATTGGATG
>JBAUJD010001026.1:0-4304 GCA_049683515.1 Thermosynechococcaceae cyanobacterium
GGGGGTCGAAAATCAGCACCGCAGCGCGATTGTGGGGCAGCAGCAGTTCCTCAATTAACACGCCCGCAGTATAGGACTTCCCGGAGCCGGTCCCCGCCAAGATTGCCATGTGGGTACTCACCAGTTCTTTTACATCGAGGCAGATGGGGACCGCATTAGCCTCCCGCAGCAGGAGCGAACCAATGGCCGCAGAACCCACTTCACCGGACTGCTTTTTGTTGAGCACCTGCCGCAGCATGGCGTCGTGGGCCATGAACACCTTGGCCCCTGGTTCGGGGGGCTGGCGAGGGTTCATAAACCCTAGGCTAGGGTGGAAATATCCCACCACATCGACTGCTACTTCGTAGAGTTCGGGGCTGGCGTGCTTGAAACCAATCAGGGCCGCGATGGTGCTGGGGTCAATTTCGGTGTCGGCAAACATGCGATCGGGCAGGTGATCGACGAGGGTGCAGGCCGAGATTTTGCCGAGAATATTGAGGGCATCTTCGCCGAGCTGAACTAAGCGATAGAAAACAAATTCGCCTATTTTGATGTGTTCTGTATCGGCGGTAATAAACACATATTGGTTGCCGTGGTCGCCTGGACCTTTGACGGTCCCGATGGCTTTGGCTTCAGAATGCTGTGTTTTCACCCTCTATCCTCGCGATTGGCATTTAGAAGACATAGTAGTCGAGGTCAGGAGAAACGCCCAATATTCTTTATACGGCATCAACCTCATTCATCTTGTCAGACAGTACTCAATTCGCGATTTTATTCTCAAGCCCCCAAGATAAGCATCTGAAGCGTCTGAGAACCTTTAGTAACAAGATCTTGAGTGAAAGGTAAACTATCCAGACCCATCCCTGCACAAAGCAGCATCATATAGAGAATCGAAAACTTGAAGACAGATCGAGCCATCACCTTATCTTCAGGTATCTGATTAAGCTGCCACACCTTATTGATAAACATGCCGCCAAGGATAAGTGCGATCGCACCATAAACCCCACCCGAAGCATGGAGCGGATACACCAGCAGCAAAGACGTAGGCACCAGCAACACCGTATAAAACATCATCTGCTTAGCTGTGGACGCATCGCAATCCACCACTGGCATCATGGGAACGCCAACTTTGGCATAGTCGTCTTGAATCATCATTGCCAAAGGCCAGAAATGAGGCGGGGTCCAGATAAAGACAATCGCAAACATCGCCCAGGCCACTAAGCTCAGTTCACCCGTCACCGCAGCCCAGCCGACCAATGGTGGAATGGCCCCAGCCGCGCCACCAATGACAATATTTTGAGTCGAAGTGCGCTTCAGCCAAGCGGTGTAAATAAAGAAGTAAGCTGCAATCCCTGACATGGCGAGGCAGGCACTCAGTAGATTAGCAACAGTGGCAAGGAGTGTGAAGGATGTGAGCGCAAGTGCGATCGCAAAGACCAACGCCTGCCAAGGCTGAATCCGACCCGACGGCAACGGACGGTGACGAGTGCGCTCCATTTCATAGTCAATATCGCGATCATAGAGACAGTTAATGGTATTGGCAGACCCTGCAGCCAAGGCTCCCCCCGTCAACGTTGCCAACACAAGAATGCCATCGACTTGGCCTTTAGATGCGACCCACATGGCAGCAGCCGTTGTAATCAAAAACAGAAGAATCAAGCGGGGCTTAGTGAGTTGGTAGTAGTCGGCGATGACTTGAGTCGCCCGTTCTTGCCAATTCGCACTAGGCCAGGTCAATCGTTGCATAGTAATCCCCACATTCGGAATTCAAAAAAATTTAGTGAAACAGCATCTCGAACAGATGCTCATCGGTCAAGGTGTAGCGGCTTCCAAATAAAAGGTCAAAAGATCCATACCCCAAATTTTCAATGTTCTCTCCCCAGAATTAAAAGCCACTGCCTATTCCTGGCGGAACGCTTCGCGACGGGGCGGGTTCCCCGACTTGTTGGCGAAGCCTGTCCAGAGGACATGGCAAGTGGTGTGGGGCCGGGGGGCCAGTGGAAAATGTTCAAACCTATCCAAAACGTCCGCACTCGCTATCCTGAAAGTCCTTCATGAAATCGCCCTAATACCTTGAGTCTGCCTCCGATCTCGCCATGCCAACACTGTAAACAAAACCAGCGAACCCAGCAGCGCAGCGCCAATCGCCTGATGAGCCACCGTCAACGCCACCACCTGCAGATGCAGTCGCAGCGTCGAGACGCCCAAAACAAGTTGAAGGCCCAACAACAGCGTCATAACCTGCGTCAATAGACGTAAACGAGGATGCAGTGCCGCTGTTCGCATCGCCAGAACCACCAAAACCGCCACGGTAAGTACTGCCGGAACCACTCCAGCAAAGTGGCTATACATCACCGAGCAAAGGCCCGTACCGCCCAAGCACTGGTGCGCTGCCCAACGAGAGGCAACCACGCCACCCAAGATGCTTTGTCCATAAACACAGACCACGGCAACCATTCCTAGCCAAGACAGCTTGCCGACAACCCCCGTCCCCCGATAGGGGAGCAAAGCTACACCAATGCCCAGCAGACAGCTAAAAAACATTAGGCCGGTCGCCAGATGAGCCGTCACGATGTCAAACCGAAGCAATTGGGTCACGGTCAGACCGCCCAGAATGCCTTGGGTGATCACTAAAAGCAAACAGAGCGAAGCGGCCTTGGGCACCCAGTTCGGGATCTGCTTGCGCCACCAGACCGTCAGGCCCGTGAGCGCAATCATTAAAAATCCGATAGAAGAGGCCACCAACCGATGAAACCATTCTAGAAAAACCTGGAGATTCATTTGTTGCGCTGGGACTAGCTCTCCGTAGCAGAGAGGCCAGTCCGGACAAGAGAGTCCGGCATTCATCACTCGTGTCGTGCTACCCAACGCCATTAAAAAAAAGGTCAGCACAGCCATGCTTAAAAACATCCAGCCCAAGCGCTCTGTAAGATGACTGGGTTTGGATTCAACAGTGGAATTATTCAGTAAGCTATCGGCCATGACTCTCAATTAACGATTAAAGGGATGCTCTGGCGCGGATGACCACGCCCCTTCAATTTAGTGAAAACGGCATAGTATTTGTACTTAATGTGAACTTATATCACCTACTCTCAAGTCATATTGAAGGTGGCTGAGTTTTTATAAGCAAGTCTTAATATCCAGCAGAGGCTTTCCTCATCTGGCCTCTAGCATCTTCAAGGAGGAGACTCTTGAAGATCCCTAAGAAAAGCCTAAGACTCGCCTTAGGATTAGAAATCTCCCTAGCTGCCTGATCTACCCTAGTTATAGTGATTACAGTAAGTAAGGTCAGTATTTGCTGGCTCCACCATCAAAGGGTCCGTCTATCGTGAATGTTCCAAGCTCAATTGCCACGCTGTTAATTGGAATTGCCATTGCTCTCGCGAGTGTTTGGGTGGGCCAGAATAACGGCCTACTGCCCATAGCCGCGTCTGTAGAGGCTGTCCAGATTGATAATTTGTTCAATGCGATGATGGCTATTGCAACCGGCCTATTCCTGTTAGTACAAGGCGCACTCCTTTATTCGCTCTTCGCATTCCGCCGCAAAGAGGGCGATGACACCGATGCCGCCCCCGTCCACGGCAACGTCCCGCTAGAGATTGTCTGGACTGCCATTCCCAGTGCCATTGTTCTTTGGCTAGCAATTTATAGCTTCGACGTTTATCAGTCCGTTAACAGCGGTGGCTTCATGGGGAGCGATCACATGGCCCACGCTCAGTCCAAAGTGGTCAACGTTTCTAATCAGACCCTAATGGCCGATATGGGGTCCGGTCCATCAAACCCCATTAATAATTCGCTCGTCGTCAACGTTAAGGGGCTGCAGTACGCTTGGCTGTTCTACTACGACGGCACTGACATCGTTTCCGGTGACCTCCATGTTCCTGTCGGACGCCCCGTAGAGCTGAATATCAACGCCCAGGACGTGATTCATGCCTTTAGGGTGCCCGAATTTCGCCTCTAGCAGGATGCAGTCCCCGGTGTCGAAACCCACTTAGCCTTTACCCCCAGCAAACCCGGCAACTATCCGATTATCTGCGCTGAGCTGTGCGGGGCTTACCACGGCGCGATGAAGACCCGCGTGATTGTAGACACCCCTGAAGCCTATGAAACCTGGTACAGCAGCCGCGTTGTTGCCAGTGCCGAGAGTTCGTCTGATTTAGCAACGGCCATATCCCATTCCGATCATCAGGTGGCAAGCCTAGCGCCCAAGCCAGAAGCGTTAGAAGACCTGCAGACCCCCGGCGTTGATGCTCAACAGATTCAGGAACTGCTCAGCTCTGCTGAACCCTTGACGGCTCCTAGCCTATAGCCAGATGGTACTAAGA